>CAZKSU010000040.1:0-13516 GCA_964555455.1 uncultured Carnobacteriaceae bacterium | reverse complement strand
ACCCGTGATACCGCCGTGAAAGGGCGATGTCTTAACCACTTGACCAAGGGGCCTTTAATTTTTCACGCAAGATATATTCTACAAGACTCGTTATATATTGTCAACCCTTTTTTGAAAAAAGTTGTTGTTTTTTTATTTTTATGCAAAAAACTGGTTCAAAGCTTATCAACAAAAGATTGACTTTAAAAAAACATATACAAAGAGTCTCCTCTTTGTATATGCATTCGCTTCTTTAAATGTTTTTTAATAACTCTGTTTGTGCTTTGTACAATTCGTAGTAGCGCCCTTTTTGCTCCATCAGCTCATCGTGGCTGCCTGCTTCTAATATTCTCTGGTCACCGATATAGAAGATGCGGTCACTGTTGCGGATAGTAGAAAGCCGGTGAGCCACAATAAATGCTGTTCTTCCTTCAAGCAGACGATCGAGTCCTTCTTGCAGAAGAATTTCAGTCTGCGTATCAATACTTGAAGTCGCTTCATCAAGAATCAACACCTTAGGATCCGACAAAAGCGTGCGGGCAAAGGAGATTAACTGTCTTTGCCCAGCTGACAAGGTGCTTCCTCTTTCCGCTACACGCGTATTATAGCCTCTTGGCAGATCTTTAATAAATTCATGCGCCCGTATAATTTTTGCAGCTTGAATCACTTCTTCTTCGGTGGCATCTAACTTTCCGTACCGGATATTTTCCATAATGGTTCCAGTAAAGATAAACGTATCTTGAAGCATCACCCCAATTTGATCTCGCAAGGATTCAACCGTCACATCTTGGATATTGATGCCGTCTACATAGATAGCACCGGAACGGATGTCGTAAAAACGGGAAATCAAATTAGTAATCGTCGATTTTCCTGCCCCAGTAGGACCCACTAAGGCAATCGTTTCTCCAGGTTCGACATGAAAAGACAAATCATCAAAAATGGTCTGGTTTTCTTCATAGCCGAAATTCACCTTATCAAAGACCACTTCCCCTTTTACCGGCGGCATCTCAAATGCATCTTCTTTATCTGTAATCAGAGGCGGAATATCCATCATTTCAAAAATACGCTCCAAGTAAACAGTTCCCGAGATTAAGGAATTATAAAAATTACCAATGTTGATAATCGGATTCCAAAAGTTATTGACATAACCGACAAAGGCGATCAAAACACCTGTAGAAACATCTACCCCGAGGCCTTGAATGCCGACAAAGTAAATAAGAGAGACGGTCAGCGTAGCAATATTTTGCACGATCGGGCCAAGAAGCATCTGTGTCTTCACAGCTTCCATCCAAGCGGATTTCTGTTCTTCACTTACTCTAGAGAAGACATCATGGTTAAATCGTTCTCTCGTAAAAGACTGAGTTGTCTTAATTCCTGCAATACTTTCGTGAAGATAGCCGTTTAAATTGGATTGCTTCTGGCTCAATTCATCATAAGCCACTCGCTGTTTGTTTTTAATCCAAAGGGTCAGCACAAACAAGACTGGAATCAAAACAAAACTATATAAGGTTAAGCGCACATCGATCAGCAGCATAATGGTTAAGGTCACTAAGATACTCATCACATCAGAAATCACATTGATAAAACCAGAAGATAAAATATTACTTAGCTGGTTAATATAATTCACCACACGCGTTAAAATTTTCCCATGCGGCCGTTCGTCAAAAAACGTAAACGACAGTTTTTGCATATGTGTAAATAGGTCCGAACGCATATTTCGCAGCACATTTTGCCCAAGCCGCGCAATATTGTACTGGCGGTAACGTACAGTCCAGCCATTGAGAATCCGTGTGCCTGCATAAACTAAAATGATAAGAATCAACAACCTGACATCTTCTCTTGGGATGACGTGGTCAATGACCAGGCTCGTTAAATAAGGTCCAATAACCATCAGCACATTTGCAAGCAGCACGACCAGCAATAAGGCGATGACAGTTTTCTTATAAGGAGCTAAATAACTGGCAATTCGTCTATAATTCGTTAAATTTTTCGGTTTTTTTTCTGAAGTTTCCTTTGCATCGTGTTCTTGAATCATCTCTTTGCCTCCTTACTCTATTCTGCCTGACCTAGCTGTTCGCGGTAAATGCGGTAATAGGCGCCTTTTTTATCCAACAGCTCTTCATGTTGCCCGCGCTCTATAATTTGCCCTTGAGATAAAATTAAAATCTGGTCCGCACTTTTTACAGAAGAAATGCGGTTCGCGATAATGAAAGTCGTTCGTTCACGACTGATGTCTTCCATCCCCTTTTGGATTCTAGCTTCTGTCTCCATATCTAAAGCGGAGGTTGTATCATCTAGAATCAATATCGCTGGATCTTTGAGCAGCCCTCGCGCCAATGACAATCTTTGCTTCTGTCCGCCCGACAAACCGCTTCCTTGCTCACCCAGGTAAGTATCGTAACGCTCAGGCATACGTTCAATAAATTCACTGGCATCCGCTACTTCAGCCATTTCTTCCACTTCTTCAAAAGTGGTTTCCGGTGAGCCAAAGGCAATATTGCTTCCAATAGTATCTGAGAATAAAAAGACATCCTGCATAACGACTGTCACTTTTTCTCTTAAATCAATCACGTTCCATTCGCGCACATCCACATCATCCACTAATACTTTTCCTTCGGTAGGGTCAAAAAATCGTGAGATAAGATTAACCAGCGTCGATTTTCCTGAACCTGTTTCACCTAAGATACCGATTGTATCCCCCGGTTCTGCTACAAAGGAGATGCCATCCAATACCAAATGATCGGGTTCGTCCGGAAAAGCAAAAGAAACATTTTGAAATTCGACTTTCCCTTGTACCTCTTCTATTTTGACCCGTTCTTCAATAGGAATCTGCGGCTCTAGCACAAGCAAATCGCGGATCTTGATTGTCCCCGCAAATAAATTTTGTAAATCATTCATATGTCCGCCAATATTGCGCAACGGAAGAATCATCATCCAAATCAAGCCGGTAAAGGTCACCAAGTTACCAACAGACATTCTGTCCGTAATGACCAGCCAGCCGCCATAGCCGACTGCTATAACAGACATAAAGCCGGCAAAAGTTTCAATAATCGGCAAATACCGTGCTGAAATAGCAGCAGATTTTAAATTGCTTTCTCTAAAACTATTATTTGCTCGATCAAATTTTTCTTCTTCATACTGTTCGTTCCCAAAAGCTTTCACCACTTTATTTCCGCGAATATTTTCTTCAACCATTGAATTTAAACGAGAATAGCTTTCACGTATTTCATAAAAAGCCCGTTTAGCATGTCTGGCAAGCAAGACAGTGAAAAGAGCAATAAAGGGAGTGACAATAAGCAAAGCAAAAGTCAGCCGCGGTTCAATGCCGCTCATAAAAAAGAGCGCCGACACAAACAGGACAATATTATCCAATAAGTTGAAATAGACCCAGGCCACACTGTGACGGATGGCATCCGTATCTCCTGTCATGCGTGCCATAATGTCCCCTGTACGCATATGGTTAAAAAAACTGAAATCAAGCTGCTGAAACTGTGTGTATAAATCATCACGTATATTAAATAAGACGTCCTGACTTACCCGCTCAAACTGCAGACGATAAAAATAACGCAAACCCGTTCGCAGAGCCGTTGCTCCTATCATCACGAGCAAGAGCGGAATCAGCCTGTCGACTTGACCATCGATAATCACAGTATCTACCAGCAGACCACTGATAAAAGGAGTTACAATATTCAACAGTGCAACAACAATCGTTAAAATACTTGCAACAGTCCATGTTCTAGAATAAGGGCGAATATAACGGCCAACCCATCTAATCGTATCCATAGTTTCTCCTCCTTTTTTGTTCATCAAACGTACCATCATCAGCTGCTCTAAAATGTTCTGAGCGCTTCTTTTATTTTAAACTGGATATCTATTCAAATTATAGGGTATATATTTTTTGCATCAATCAATATGCCTGCAGAACGCCTTCATTACAAGCGAACGGCTTCATCAGTGCAGCCGGCCATCCCCCTTTTTTTGCTTTATTCTCTTTAGATGAACCCTACAGCTGAGGGATTCTTTGAAATAAAAAAACCAATGAGTGCTTTTTTAAAAAACAACCATTGGCCTTTTATTTATTTATTTGTTAGTCAACTGCAATATGTTCATACTTCTCCGGTTTGCGTTCAAACAATTTAACGACATAAGGACAGATTGGACGGATTTTTTTATTCTCCTTTTCCATTTCTTCCACCAGTCGATCCACTAACTTCTCAGCGATTCCTTGTCCGCGAAGCGACGGGTCGACAAAAGTGCTGTCTGCTTCTACTATGTCATCTTCTACCGGCTGGTACGTGATATCGGCAATTTCCTGCCCATTCTCATCTTCCAGGTAAAATTTATTCTCGCCTTTTATAAATTCCATCTAAACACCTCTCTGTTTTTTAGGTTCTGCATATCTAGTCTACCCGAACTTCAATTGGGAATCTATTTTTCTATCTCGCTTGTCTTTCCCTTCTTCGGTGCAGAGTTGAGAGATCAGCTCTAGTTTTTTGTCTTGATACATTTTCTTGCGGTTGCGGACTTCCTTTTTGTAGTTTGCTTCTTCTGACACAGAATGTCTCTCCTTTTTTTATGGAATTTACAACTTCTGACTGCATTGTATCAAAAATAATTTTACATGCAACTATCTGCTTTAAACTTCTAAAAATAGCTGCGGGATCCGTGCGGACAAGAGAAAATCTTTTCTGTAGAGGGCTTTTCCCATAAAGGACAAGCAGCTGGTCCTAGTCATTTTCGAGATTTAACGTCATCGCATTAATTGCTACAATAACCGTGCTTAAGGACATGAGAATCGCACCGACTGCCGGAGACAGTGTAAAGCCTATGGGGGCTAAAATTCCAGCCGCTAAAGGAATTGCTAGAAAGTTATAACCCGCTCCCCAGCCAAGGTTTTGGTTCATTTTTCTCGTTGTTTTATCCGACAGCTCGAGGAACGCTTGAATGTCTGCTGGATCGGACTGGGTTAAAATGATATCGGCTGAGTCTAAAGCCACTTGTGTACCGGCTCCGACAGCGATCCCTACATCCGCTAAAGCCAAAGATGGCGCATCGTTGACACCGTCTCCGACCATAATGACTGTTTTATTTTCTGCAGTTAGCTTTTCAACCAAGGCATATTTGTCTTGAGGCGACTGATTGGCTTTATAGTCAATCCCTAAATTTTCAGCTACTCCCTGAGCTGCTTGCTCATTGTCGCCAGTGGCCATCAAGGGCTGGATGCCTTGTTCCTTTAACGTCTCAATAAGCTTTTTGCTTGAAGTTTTCAATTCATCTCCCAGCTCAACGGCTCCGATTACCTGATCGTCTTCTACTAAAATACTCAAAGTAGCGCCTTTTTGAACCGTCAGCTCTACTTCTTGATTCAATGCCTGCTGACTGATTAACTGGTACTGCTTGCCGTTTGCTTGTCCTTCAACACCTGCACCTGCCATAACTTCTGTCGCATCAAATGCGACGGCTTCTATGCCTCGCTCTTTTGCATATTGAACAAGCGATTGAGCGATCGGATGGCTGGAGCCACTTTCAATTCCCGCCAGCAAACCAATAAGCTCTTCTTCTGTATAATGCTCAGTCAGAACTTCAATCCCTAATACTTTAAACTCACCAGTCGTCAATGTACCTGTTTTATCTAGAATCATCACATCGGCTTGATTGGCCGCTTCTAATGCTTCGCGGTCCTTGACTAAGAGTCCGCGGCTGGCGCCTAAACTCGTGCTTCTGGCTACAACAAGGGGTATCGCTAGACCTAATGCATGCGGACAGGCGATAACCAACGTTGTGACCGTAAAGGTAACGGCAGTCGGCAAGTCTTCTAAAAATAGCCAGGCAACAAAAGCAATAAGGGCTACACCAAGTGCGATATAAAATAGCCAACCAGCCACTTTTTGAGCCATATTTTCTGCCCGCGAAGGTTGGTTTTGGGCTTGACGGATTAAATTCTGCACTTGTGAAATAAAAGACGCATCGCCCGTTTCTTGGACTTCAACCCACAAAGCGCCCTGTCCATTGGTGGAGCCGCCAATCACTTCTTCGCCTTCTTTTTTCTTAACGGGTTTCGATTCCCCAGTCAGCAAGGCTTCATTAATCCGCGATTCCCCGCGTACAATCACGCCATCCGCTGGGATATTCTCGCCGGCTTGCACCCGTACAATATCGCCCACTTCTAGATCAGCCACTGGCCGTGTCTCGATTGAGTCATCTTCTAAAACGACATGGGCTTCTTTCGGCACAAGTTCAGCGAGGGCTTGCTGGGCATCTCCTGCATCTCCTACAGCTTTCATCTCAATCCAGTGCCCTAACAGCATAATTAAAATCAGGGAAGCAAATTCAAAGAAAAAGTCCATAATGTGTTCGCCCATCGTATAGCGTGCGATGACCGCATACACACTATATAAATAAGAAACACTGACTCCTAGTGAAACAAGGGCCATCATCCCCGGCGCTTTTTGTTTCAATTCGTCCAATGCTCCCTGGTAAAACGGTTTTCCCCCATAGACTAAGAGAATAGTAGCGAGTACCGCGACTAAAATATCTGAGTAAGGGAAAGTAAACTGAAAAAACAACTCAACACCCATCATCGGAGATAAGACCATGATGATAAGCCCTAAAGGAAGGGACTTTAAAAACAGTTCTTTAAAGTTTCCATGATGATGGTGATGGTGCCCTCCTCCATGGTCGTGGTGTACATGTTCTCCATGGTCATGATGTTTATGGTGGTCATGCCCTTCATGGTGGTCATGCGTTTGTTCCTCTTCTACTTGCTGCTCATGATAACCATGACGGACAGTTTCTTCCTCTTCGTACTGGCTGTGTCCTTCTTTTTTGTGATCACTCATATCATTAGCCTCCTAATAATTCTTTCTATATGTACAGTCTACAACTGTAAACGTAAATATGCAAGTAGGACTCCTTCATTTCCTGTTTTAAAAAAACGGTAACGGGCAGAGATGCACTTATTTACGAACAAATAAGTGAAAAAGAGACTGGTTCTTTCCAGTCTCTTTTAACTCTGTAGTTTATGACTATATTTGAACTTCTATATCATCCGCTTTTTCCGCTTTATAAGCTTCCGTCTCTATAGATGCACGATTCGCCCAAGTGATTAGAACGGTTACAACAAAGACAACTAGAATGGAAAGAATCACAGCTAAGGTGTATCCCCCGCTTAGATCGAAACTGAAGCCGTAAAAGGAAACCCCAATCGCTCCCCCCATACCTCCAGCAAAGCTGGCAAGCGGATAGATTTTTTGGAATTCCATTGGTGAATACAAATGATTGATTAACAAAGGCAAACCTACAGCTGCAATACTAAAAATAGTGCCAACCAAAAAGCTGCCTAATAAAACACTAAAAGTCGAATGAGCCGTTAACAACAAGAAAAAACCTATAACAGTCATACCGGCCATTAAAGAAACTGCCTTGATTGCGTCTAAAGTGTCTGAAAGAGCGCCGATAACTAGCTTAAATACAATATTGCCAAGCTGAGAAGCTGAAATCATTAATGCTCCTATAGCGGCAGAGAACCCAAAATCCAACCCGATACCTGCTAAATGCTGTGAAATAGATGTCAGCATAGGGATTAAAAAACCATAAGACAAAAGAGCTATAAAAGTAAAGGATCGGATCGAAAAAGGTTTTCGGGATATCCTCACGCCTATTTCTTTAGGCGCAATCTTTTCACTTTCATTCGTTTCCGCTTCATACGGCTTCAGCCCTTCATCTTCCGGTTTAAGCTGGTAGGGGATCAAGAAACCAGGTGCACTTAATAAGAGAATGAAACCAGCATGCAGAACCAGTGCCGTCTGCCAGCCTTGAGCTTCGATAATATTTGCTAAAAGCGGAGAAAAAAGAACTCCTGCAACCCCGCTGAAGCTGAAAACGAAGCTGGTCACCAGTCCATTCTTGCTTACAAACCAATTATTGATCAGTAATTGCAGAGTTATGTTTCCTGAAAACGAAGCAGCAAAGCCGCGGATGAAGCCCAGTACATTAAACATCCAAATCTGGGTGGCAAACGACATGGCAAAGGTAGCCAGCGCCATAATCAGGGCAGAGATTAAAATAATGAACCGGATATTATAACGTTTCAGTGCGGGTGTTACCGGAAAAATGCCAAAAGCTAATCCTAAAGTTAGAAGCATTGAATGGGTCGATATAGCGCCCATTGACACATTTAAGCTTGTCGCAATTGGCTGAAGATAAACCCCCATTGTGTTTATATTGAGACCTATTGCACTCGCCATTAACAAAGAAGCTATTCCCACTACGGTAATATGTTTTTTGCTTTCCATTTATTACCTTCCTTTAATCCATTTGTTGTTCTGGTAATTATAGCGCTTTCTTTAGTAGATTCCTAGTTAAAATTCCCCTGTAGAAAAATAAAAAGACAATCAAAAGGCTTTTTTCCTTTGATTGTCTTTCCTTCACTTTATTTTGTTTTTTGATATTTTTCCCAATCGCTGAGAAAACCTTCAATTCCTGAATCCGTCAGCGGATGACTCCATAGTTTCGGGAATAAGGTACCAGGGATGGTAGCGATATGGGCGCCTCTGCGTGCCACTTCTTCAAGATGTGGCGCCGTCCGGATACTTGCCGCAATGATTTCAGCCCCTAAGTCATAAAAATCAAGTATGGTGCGTAAATCTTCAATTAAGGCATAGGCATCTGTCCCAATATCTTCAAGTCTCCCCACAAAAGGACTTATATAGGTAGCGCCGGCTTTAGCCGCCAACAGACCTTGCGACACCGTAAAGATTAACGTCACGTTTGTTTGAATGCCTTCAGAAGAGAGGACATTGACTGCTTTTAAGCCTTCTTCTGTCATGGGCACTTTAACAACAACATTCTCTGCCCATGCAGCTAACTCGCGTGCTTCTTCTATCATTTCTTCTGCTTCGAGTCCGACAACTTCTGCACTAACTGGACCGTCAACTTCTGAAGTGATTTCTTTGATCACTGTCTCGAAATCTCGTCCTTCTTTCGCAATTAACGAAGGATTTGTTGTGACTCCGTCTACTAACCCTAAGCGATTGACTCGTTGAATCTCATCCACATTGGCCGTATCTAAGAAAAATTTCATTTTTCTATCCCTCCTAAAATCATTCTAAGCTATTTCTGCTACATATGCATGTTTTCTTCCCCTGTTTTCAGAAAATAGATGAACTCTTGGCATTTACCTCAAGAAAACAAAAAAGAACCGCAGATTCGCGGTTCTTTACTTACACTCTTATCTTTTAGCAGAAATCCGAGTAAGGGCTCTTTTTAGAGCGGCTTCGGTTTCTTGCAATTCTCTTGTGGTTAATTTTTGCTGCAGACGTGCTTCTGCACGTTCTTTTGCCCGACGTGCGCGTGCTTCATCAATTTCATCCGCATACTCAAATGTACGGACAAACAAATGCGCTTCGTTGTTTTTGAAATTAAAGATCCCTTCAGAGACAACGACGATTTCTCGATCATTTTCTCGAATGAGTGTGACTTCGCCAATTTCGATTGGAACCACAATTTGCATATGATTGGCTAAAATTGTTCGTATCCCATCACTTGTCGGCAAAGAAATACGGGCAAGTTCTTCTTTTTGCTCTTTTCCATCAACCGTTAACATTGTCAATTCAAACATAGTATCCCTCCGCTACTCTTCGGAAGCTGCAATAACGTCATCAATTGTTGCTTTAAACAAGAAATGACTTTCTGAAATATGGTCAACTTCCCCATCTAAAATAGCTTTGAAACTACGTATCGTATCTTCTACTTCTACAAACACACCTGGTCGGCCAGTGAAACTTTCACCAACGAAGAATGGCTGTGATAAGAAGTTTCTGATTTTACGTGCACGGTTTGCGGTTAGACGGTCTTCTTCACTAAGCTCTTCCATCCCAAGAATGGCAATAATATCTTGTAATTCATCATAACGCTGCAGAATGGATTGTACGCGTTGAGCCACTTCGACGTGCTCTTCTCCTACGTATTCCGCTTCTAGCAAACCACTGTTTGATTCTAATGGATCAACCGCTGGATAAATACCAAGCGCCGCAATGTCACGACTTAAAACTGTACGTGCATCTAAGTGAGAGAAAGCAATCGCTGCAGCCGGGTCCGTTAAGTCATCGGCAGGTACATAAATCGCTTGGATAGAGGTAATTGCTCCATCATTCGTTGAAGTAATACGCTCTTGTAAATCTCCCATTTCATTGGCTAATGTCGGCTGGTAACCAACCGCCGATGGCATACGGCCAAGCAAGGCAGAAACCTCTGAACCCGCTTGGATGTAACGGAAAATATTATCGATAAATAATAGTACGTTACGCTGCTGTTTATCACGGAAGTACTCAGCCATTGTCAAACCCGACAGGGCAACACGCATACGTGCTCCTGGTGGCTCGTTCATCTGACCATAAATTAAAACGGTTTGGTCTAGAACTCCTGAGTCCTTCATTTCATAATACATGTCGTTACCTTCACGTGTACGTTCTCCAACACCGGCAATAACTGAAACGTCTTCACTTTCTCGACCTGTATTATGAATCAGCTCTTGCATAAGAACTGTTTTTCCAACACCTGCTCCTCCGAACAAACCAACTTTTCCTCCTTGAGGATATGGGCATAGTAAGTCAATAACTTTTACCCCGGTTTGCAGGATTTCGGTACTTGTTCGTAAATCATCGTATTCAGGTGCATCCCGATGAATTGGCATTTCTAATTCCCCTGCAGGTGGTTCTTTCTCATCAATTGGCTCACCCAATACGTTAAACATACGTCCTAAGGTCACGTCTCCAACAGGAACTTCAATAGGTGCTCCTGTATCTAAGACTTCCATTCCGCGAACTAATCCGTCCGTAGTCTGCATCGAGATACAACGTACAATATCGTGACCGATATGCTGTGCAACCTCTAAAACCACTTCTGGATCACTTTGGACGATTAATTTATTGTATAAATTCGGAAGCTCATCTTTTTTGAATTTCACTTCCACAACGGAACCAATAATCTGATTAATTGTTCCTTTATTCATATAGTTACTCCACCCCCGCAGATAATTCTAAAATTTCCTGAGTAATTTCTTCTTGACGCAATTGGTTAAATCGATTACGCAATTCTTCACGCATCTCATTCGCATTGTCTGTTGCTGCCTGCATCGCAATACGACGAACCATATTTTCAGAAAATTTCGATTGATAATAAGCTTCATATAAAGTCATGTATAAATAAAATTCCTGATAGCGAGCATTTGCTGTAGCATAATCTGGCTCATAGATAATCAAGTCTGTGTCGACTAATTGGCGATTTAACTCTCGCCATTCAACTTCTACATCATTTCCGCTCATTCTCGGAATAGCGATCTGAATGCGATAATAATCCATTAAATGAATCACTTCATCAAAAAAATCTTCCATATATAGCGAATCACTCGAGCGCGGATCATTTAAAATTTCAATGCCCTCTATTTTTCGCAGACGATCGTAGCCTTGCTTGCCGATCCAAAAAATGTTTTCGGCCTCTAATTCTTGAACAGCCGTTTGTAACGTTCGATTGTATAGAGCGGCTAGTCCTAAATCTGCTGATATGACCACTGCTAATATTGGCAAATCTTTTGACGTCTCGAAAGTCTCAGTATCAATTTGATCAAATTGACTGCTGATTTCTTTCAATTCATTCATTTTTCTTTGAAATTTTTGTAGCTTACTCATCGCTACAAGGTTCATGGCATTCGTAATTTTTGAAACCTGATTCACTGTGCCTAAGCGCAGCTGAATGGTTTTAATATTCTCAGCCATTTTGCATCACCATGAAATCGTCATAAATCGTTTCCATAGCTGCTTCAATTTTTTCTTTTAAGTCATCCGTTAAATCATAATCTTCAGCAATTTCTGCTAATAGATCCGCATGATTTTCTGTGAACGTCTCGTGCATATAGCTCTCAAAAGCCCGCACCTGATCCACTTCCAACTTATCGATCCAACCATATTCACTCAAGTATAAACTCAATATAACAAGCTCATGAGCGATCACCTGCTGCGCTGGCTGTTTTAACAACTCAACTAGGCGTCGACCATGCTCAATCACTCTTCGTGTTTCATCATCGATATCTGAACTGAACTGAGCAAACGACTGCATCTCTTCATACTGTGCAAGTTCCAATCGTAAAGATCCCGCAACATCTCGCATAGCTTTTGTTTGCGCGTCTCCACCAACACGTGAAACAGATAGCCCACTATCTACAGCTGGGCGTCTTCCGCCATGGAAGTCTTCTGTATCTAAGAACAGCTGTCCGTCGGTGATTGAAATAACGTTTGTCGGAATGTATGCACTAATATCTCCTAATTGCGTTTCAACAATAGGTAAAGCTGTCATAGAACCGCCGCCGTAGTTTTCGTTTAACTTTCCTGCACGCTCTAATAAACGTGAATGTAGATAGAAAACATCTCCAGGATAAGCTTCACGACCCGATGGACGTCTTAATAGTAAAGAGATTGTACGATAAGCGACTGCATGTTTCGATAAATCATCATAGATGACCAAAACATCTTCGCCTTGGTCCATCCAGTACTCCCCAATCGCACATCCAGCATAAGGAGCAAGATATTGTAAAGCGGATGGATCATCAGCAGGACTGTTGACGATAACTGTATATTCGTCTGCCCCGTAGCGTGCAAGTGTTTCTTGAATTTCAACGACTGTAGATGATTTCTGCCCAATCGCTACGTAAACACATTTCACGCCTGTATCTTTTTGGTTTAAAATCGCGTTCATTGCAATTGCCGTTTTACCCGTTTGACGGTCACCGATGATTAATTCACGCTGACCTTTTCCAATTGGAATCATCGAGTCAACAATTTTCACTCCAGTAAACAAAGGCTGGTGAACACTTTTACGGGTCATAACACCCGGTGCAGGACGCTCGACTAAATAATCTTCAGTAGCGCCTACCTCACCTTTGCCATCTAAAGGAACCCCTAAAGGATCCACTACACGGCCAAGCAGTTCATTCCCTACAGGGACACGTGCAATTTCTCCAGTACGGTAAACGGTGTCGTTTTCTCGAATATTTTCGTCATTCCCTAACAGAATAATACCTACTTGGTTTTCCTCTAAGTTTAGAGCTAAACCAACCGTACCATCTTCAAAACGGACCAATTCATTGGACTGAACACCACGTAAACCTCGAGCAAGAGCTATCCCATCTCCTACAGTTAACACTGAACCTGTATCGAGATCGTTAAACTCCCAATCAATTTGTTGAATTCTTTCTTTTAATTTTTGAACAATTTGTTCATCTCTCTCAGCCATTCTGCACCTCTCTTATAATTTGATCGATGCGCGAACGAAATGTCGTATCAATAACCGCACCATTAACTTCGAGTCGGATTCCGCCAATGTTTTTCTTGTCTACTGTGTAATCAATAAGATAATCTGTACCCCATCGATTTTTCACTTTTTCTTCGATTTGCTGTTTGCTCTTGTCATTAAGCGGAACTGCACTTGAAACTTTTACATCGTATAGTAAATTCTCTTCGACTAATAAGATTCGATAGTCTTC
>CAZKSU010000039.1:0-13547 GCA_964555455.1 uncultured Carnobacteriaceae bacterium | reverse complement strand
CTTGGGGAGAAGGGCGCCCGGGCTGGCATGTGGAATGTTCAGCGATGGCGAAAAAATATTTAGGAGATACCATCGATATTCATGCAGGCGGACAAGATTTGCAATTCCCGCACCATGAAAATGAAATTGCGCAATCAGAAGCCGCCACAGGTCAGACATTTTCTAATTACTGGCTGCATAATGGCTTTGTTACAATGGGTGACGAGAAAATGAGTAAATCATTGGGGAACGTCAAGCTAGTGAAAGATTTACGTAAGATATATGATCCACAAGTTTTACGCTTCTTTTTAGCAACCGCACATTACAGACGTCCATTGACCTATACGGAAGCAGCCTTAGAAGATGCGAAAGCGAATGTCCAGCATATTAAAACAGCCATAAATAATGGGGCACATCGGTTAAAGAATACAGTAGCTTCGCTTCCTTCTGATGAGGGCAAGCTTGCAAAAATTGATGGCTATACTCAGCAATTTATAAAAGCGATGGACGATGACTTTCAAGCTCAAAACGGGATGACTGTTGTATATGAAATGGTGCGCGAACTGAACGTGTTAATTGAAGAAGACGAAGTCTCAAAAAGAGTGCTTGAAACCTTATTGAACACCTTAAAAGAGTTTTTAGCGATTTTTGGTTTAGAGAACCTTGAATCGACAGATAATTTACTTGATGAGCAAGTAGATGCGCTAATCCAGGAACGCGAAGCGGCTCGAGCAGCGAAAGACTTTGAGCGTGCGGATGCCATTCGAGATCAATTAAAAGAGCAGGGTATTTTGTTAGAAGATACGAATCAAGGGATTCGATGGAAGCGAGCAGAAGATTAATGGAAATAAAAGATGCAAAGTTATTGAATGGTCTAGCATTAGCCTACATGGGAGATGCTGTATTTGAGCTGGCGATTCGGGAATATTTACTGAGTACTGGAAAAACCAAACCCAATCAGCTCCACCAAACGGCGACTCATTATGTATCTGCTAAAGCGCAGGCTTCAATGATGGAAGAGATGCTAAACCAAGAAGTAGTGACAGAGGAAGAAACGTCTTATTACAAACGGGGACGGAATTCTAAGATCAATACAAAAGCAAAAAATACAAACATTCAAACGTATTTACAAGCTACGGGGTTCGAATCGCTCATGGGTTACCTCTACTTAACTGAACAAGAGGATCGTTTGAATACGTTGATTGAATGGTGCATAGCGTTTGTAAATGAAGAGAGAGAGGCTAAATAGTGAGTAAAAAGAGAAAAAATCATCGAGAAAAAGAAGAACAGTCGAATGATGAATTTGTAATTGGGCGTCATCCGGTCAAAGAAGCGTTGAAATCCGACCGCGAAATTAATAAACTGTTTGTCCAAGAAGGGCAGAGCGGTCGTCCCATTGATGAGATCATTCAACTCGCGAACAAGAGAAAAATTGTTGTGAGTTTCGTGCCGAAATCCAAATTAGACACTCTTAGTGATCATCAAAATCACCAAGGAGTGGTGTTGTCTTCAAGTCCCGTTGAATATGCGACGATTGATGAGTTGTTTGAAGTCGCTGAATCTCGCAATGAACGTCCCTTTTTTGTTATGCTGGACGGCATTGAAGATCCTCATAATCTCGGTTCCATCTTGCGGACTGCGGATGCCACAGGGGTTCATGGAGTGATTATTCCAGAGCGACGCTCGGCCAACTTAACTTCGACTGTCTCCAAAGCTTCAGCTGGAGCGATTGAACATGTAAAAGTTGCCCGTGTGACGAATTTATCCCAAACCATTCAGGAGTTAAAAGATAGAGGACTTTGGATTTTTGGAACGGATATGAACGGAACAGACTATCGGGACTGGAATACCGATTCGGCGATTTGTCTAGTAATGGGCAACGAAGGGAAAGGAATTTCCCGTTTAGTTAAAGAGAATGTAGATGAGCTGATCACAATTCCGATGACTGGCAATATGCAGAGTTTGAATGCGAGTGTGGCTGCTGGGATTTTAATGTACGAAGTGTACCGGGATTGGAATCCATCAAAATAGAGAACAAGTAAATAAAAGCATAAAAAAAGGATGCCACTCACAGGCATCCTTTTTTAATCCGATGATTGGAAAAACAGCAGAACTTTATTTGCGTGAGAACCTTTGACCCAAACGGTTAAGCCAAGAGGATCTGAGAGGTTTTTTCTGCTTTTGTTCTTGATTCTTTTGTTCGGCATGTTTCATCAGTTCGCTTTGAGCACTGATCGGGGGTTCGCCCATTGGTGCCGTTTTGACGTAGGACTGATCGTTTTGAAGTTCCCAAGCTTTTGTATTGTCTCTTAAAAAGAGGCCTAAAGTGTCAATAATTGTGTTCTTAATGTCAGCAGACAGAATAGGAAAGGCAATTTCTACACGGTGAACCATGTTTCTAGTCATCATATCGGCCGAAGAAAGGTACAGCTCCTCATCTCCATTGTTATAAAAATAGTAAATTCGACTATGTTCTAAGAAACGGCCCACGATACTTCGGACGGTAATGTTCTCGCTCACTCCAGGAATGCCTGGAATCAGACAGCAAATTCCGCGGATAATCAGCTCGATTTTTACCCCGGCCTGACTGGCTTCATACAGCTTCTCTATTAAGACTTTATCGGTTAAAGAATTCATTTTCGCAATAAAATGGCCCTTTCCATATTCTTTTTGCATGTTCATTTCATTCTCTAGCTTGGCGATGAACGCTTCCCTGATTTTATAGGGGGAAACATGCAGGTGCGCATAGTCAGGCTGCCTGGAATAGCCGCTTAAGTAATTAAAAAAATCTGTGGCATCTTGCCCAATGATTTCATTACTTGTCAGGATACCCATATCGGTATACTGTTTGGCTGTTTTTTCGTGATAGTTTCCTGTGCCTAAATGGACATAGCGATTAAAACCGCGGCCCGCTTTTTTAGTAATCAGTGTGATTTTACTGTGAGTTTTCAGTTCGCGGACACCATAAAGAATGTGCACACCTGCATCTTCTAATTCCTTCGCCATCAATACATTGTTTTCCTCATCAAAACGAGCTTTTAATTCCATCAGAACAGTAACCTGGATACCGGATTTGGCCGCGATAATCAGGGATTCGACCAGCTCAGAATCGTCGCTTACTCGATAAAGGGTCATTTTAATGGATACGGTATTTGAGTCTTTCGCTGCATCTCTTAAAAATTCTAAAACAGGTTTAAACGAATCATACGGATGATGAAGATAGATATCCTGTGCTTCTGCCACAGTGAAAACAGATTCTCCCTCTAATATAGCAGGATAGTTTGGATGGAACTCAGGATAAATGAGTTCAGGGTGCTCCTCGCTTAAATCATCTTTTAAATCAAACAAATATGTGAGGTCTAAAGGGCCTTCTATTCGATAAATATCATGAATACTCAGCTCGAGCTTCTCTCGAAGGAATTCGATATCTTCCTCTAATTTTTGGCTCGCTTCACGTGTATCCACTTCTAGCCGCACAGCCATCCCATTCTTTCGCCGCTCAATATAATCCTCGATCACACGCAGGAGATCGTCCGCCCCCTCTTCTTGGATTTCTAAATCCGCATTCCGTGTCACGCGGAAAGTGAAGGATTCCATTACGGTATAGCCAATAAACAGCTCATTTAAATGGAAAGTAATAATGTCTTCAACAAATACAATAGCGCTTGAACGATGATCACTGGAGTCTATCCGATGGTAACGGTCCAGCAAAGGCGAAATGGGAATAATAACCGCAAAAGGTTCACCCTCACGCTCTAAATGAACAAAAATCTGCATATTCCCGTCGTGTAAATGCGGGAAAGGACGATAAGCGTCTACACCATAAGGAGTGATAGCTGGTTCGATCTGTTCGTCAAAAATATCCCGCACTTGGTTTTTTTGGAATTGAGTTAATTCTTCAATCTTAGGAAACGTATAGCCAAGGGTTTCGATTTCCTGCATCTTCTCTGAGTAAATCGTGTATTGTTTTTCAACAATCTTGCGATTTTTCTTCGTAATTTCTTTTAATTGTTTTTGAGGCAGCCAGCCTTTTTTAGAATCTCTTTCGGTGACGCCCAATTTATGCTGTTCCTGCAAGCCTGCTACACGAACCCGAATAAATTCATCGAGGTTGGAGCTGCCGATAGCGATAAAACCTAGCTGCTCGAGCAAAGGATTGTTATCGTCTAAAGCTTCCAATATCACACGTTCATTGAAATCCAGCCATGAAATTTCTCGATTCTGATAATACTCTGGGGCGGATAAATCCACCTGTTCCTCTTTCATACTATCCCTCCACAAACCATTCTTATCAAATCTTCCTGTCTTTTTAAGTTAATCCGCTACTTCAAAGTGAATTGCCACTGAATCGCCAACAGCGCGCTCGAAATGATTGAGTTGTTTATTGGCTTGAAATTCTTCTGAAACAATATCTCCCGAATAACTGATGTATAAATCATAACCTTCTTTTTCGCTTTTTTCTAAAGAGATTTTTTCAATCGTGTTGACATGCGAATCGTTCAAAGCCTCAGCAAATTTTATAATACTGCCTAATTTCATCAGTAAATCCGTTTCTTCAGATGAAAACCAGTCATCAAACGAACTTAAATATTGTTTGTATAAGGAGCGGTTTTTATAACTGGCAAGCAGGGCTAAACGCGCCCGATCATAATGGTCGAATCCATGTAAGTTCGTATTGGAAATGACATAGAATGTATGCTGTGAGCTCGAGTCGTTCTCAATGAAACTCCCTAAATTGTATAAAGTGGCTCCGTAATACATGAGCTCTAAATGTTCAATATCTACAGAAAGCAAGTCATTCTTTTCAAGTTCGATGAGCACCATATCTGCGATAGTGATCCGTTGATTGGTCGCAAATTCCTGTACGGCATATTGCGACGATAAGCGGATGACTGTTTGCTGCGGAACGCTCATTAAGCTATAAGGCTCGTTGTGTGTTTCATTCAGATGATAAATGACAAGTCCCTCACGCAAACCGCGTCGAGATAAAATAAAAGCTTCTGACTTTATCACATTGAGTAATTGCTGGAACACAATAGTTGCTGGAATAATAGTATCTTTACGGTCCTGGCTTAAGCCATCCAGAGAGTCCAATTCATCATAATCTTTCGATTGAAAGAGCTCTAAAGTTTCATCTACCCATTCGGGTTTCATCGGATAGCCGTGCATGCCCGCTAATGGATATTCATGCTGCAATTGATAAACTTCAGCGACGTTTCGCGCGGAACCTCCTATTCCAATCAAGGGCAATTCAGCTTTCTTTAACCACGGCAAGCTTTTGAGCTGCTTTTTCACCCATTTTCTCGTCTCTTTTATAGCTTCAGGGTCCGAATGCGCTTTGTCTTTAAAGAATTGCTCTTTTAAGCTGACTGCTCCAAAAGGAAAACTGTGCGACTCAATTACTTCTTTGTTCTTAAAAAGGGTCACCTCTGTACTCCCGCCTCCAATATCCACAGAAATTCCGTCGTAAATATTGAACGTATAGCGAACAGCATAGTTTCCAAAAAAGGCTTCTTCTTCATCTGAAAGAATGCGCATTTTTAAACCGGTCTTTTTGTAAACATGATCAACAATTTCATCCACATTACTTGAATTCCGGATCGCAGCTGTGGCCACTGGAATTAAACGGTCAATATCATATTGTTCAATAATTTCTAGGTAGTTCTCAATCAGATCGGTCAGCACACGGATACCCTCATCATTCATCTTGCCATCTTCTACATATTGTACAAGGCGGGCGGATACTTTAATGTTTTGCAGTTCATTGACTTCATAATAAGACTGCGTGTCAATGTTGAAAATAACTAAACGTACCGTATTTGAACCAATATCGATTAATGCAATTCTTTCAATTCCTGGTTGCTTTTTCATAAAAACCATCCCTATCTCATATAGTCGTGCGAACAATTGTTAGTCTAATAATACTAGATCTTCCAAGGAGATGTCTAAAAATAGGTATATTTACATAAAGTTAATGATTATAAGTCGAAAAGATTACAAAATGAGTAACTTTACGTCAGTTTATTACAATTATTACTAAAGTTGCTTGAAATAGTAAATGAACTGAAACACGATTGAGCTAAAAAGAAGTTAGAATACTAACAGTAGATAGACGGAACTTCTTTTACGAGAGAAGTAAATCGCAGAAATAGCACGAGTAAAAAATCAATCAAGAGAATAAAAGATTTTAAATCAGAAAGGATTCCTAAAGCATATGAAAAAGTGGATCAAAAAGATTGTCGCAGCTACATTAATCTCTGCACAATTTTTAGTTACTCCAGCAGTTTCAGCAGGCTCATTGGAAAACATTCAAAAAGAAAAAAACACAGTCGAACAAGAAATTACTCAATTACAATCAGATGTCAGCAAACGTTTAGAAGAAGTCAGCCAAATTACTATGGCGTTAGATGGGTTACGTCAAGAGATTGAACAGCATAAAGAAACAATTACTAAAACAGAAGAAGATATTCAAGCGCAAGAAATTGTTGTTCAAGAACGTTTTGACCATGCTTCTGACCAACTGCAAGCGATGCAAAAAAATGAAGTCAACCAAAATATTATTCTAGGCTTATTACAAGCAGAAAGCTTAACGGACTTATTAAGTAAAGTAGTCGCTGTATCGCGTTTAACAGGAGCAAGTGAAGAACGTTTAGTAGAAGCTCAAGCAGAACAAGATAAACTTGATGCACTAAAAGAAGAATTGCTTGTTCAAAAAGAAGCTTTAAATACGAAAGAAACAAAAACGGTTCAGCAAAAAGAACAATTAGATACAAAAGTCGCTGAATTGCAAAAACAGCTGACAGCTAGCGAAACTCAACTGAGCGATTTAAATGTAAAAGAAGAAAAAGTTCGAGCAGAAATTGCTGCAGCAGAAGCGGCTAAAAAAGCTGCGCAAGAAGAGGTAGCTGCACAAGCTAGAGCTGACAAAGCCAGAGCAGCGGAAGCTAAGGAAGCGAATAAAGTTCAAACAGCCAGTTCATCCGCTTCTACTCAAGCAAACCCTAACGAGACTAAAAAAGCAGCAAACACAAAGCAATCAGAAAACACAAGTAAAACAGAAAATACAAGTAAACCAAGCAATCCAGAAACAACAAAGAGTGAACCGGCACCAGCTCCAAAACAAGAAACAAGTTCAGCGGGCTCATGGATGTCTTTCCAAGCGACAGGTTACTCTACGCAACAAGCAGGTTTAAGTACACATACAGCTACCGGAATCGATTTACGTGTCAATTCACGAGTAATTGCAGTAGATCCAAGCATTATTCCATTAGGCAGTCTAGTTGAAGTACAAGGCTTAGGTGTTTATATTGCTGGAGATACGGGGAGCGCGATCAATGGCCGTATTATCGATATTCACTATCCAACGGTTGGTCAAGCATTGAGCTGGGGCCGTCGCAGTGTCAATCTCCGCATCATCAATTAATTGAACAGACAAAAATAAATTTACAGCGCCGGTTACTGAAAAGTAATCGGTGTTTTTTTATGGTCCTTGGCCATAGAGAAACGGCAAATCTTTGATAGAATAGAGGAAAGAACACGTAAAGGAGAAGATCGGATAACAGAAAAAACATTTCTGGTTGAAAAGCACCATTCCGCTCAGGCAATGGGTTCAGGCAATTTAGAAGTTTTGTCGACGCCGTCTTTAATTGCTTTTATGGAGAATACAGCGAAAGAAGCAGCAAATGCTCAGCTCGCTGCAGGAGAAACTACGGTTGGGATTGAATGAAAGGTGCAGCATGTGAAAGCAACAGCTATTGGAAAAACGATTCGAGTGCAAGCGGAAGTCATTGAGCAGAAGAAAACCATTCTAACTTATAAAATAGAAGCTTATGAAGAAGAGAACCTGATTGGAAAAGGTATACATAAACGTGCGGTCGTCCAAGCGGATAAATTTATGGAAAATCTGTAGATCATTTTATGAAAGAGGGATTGAATGAAAGACAGAAATAGAGAAATCACTTTTTTATCTATTCTGGCAAAATATGCCGATGACATCATTCATGATGTTGCTATTGATTTAACCGAAAGAAATTACCGGATTGAAAGCACCAACACACAGGGACGTATGGTAGAAGCTCCCTTGAATGGTTCGCTGAGAAGAAAAAAGATACGGCAATATCAAGAAACATTAAGTGCGTTGGATCTTGTTTCTTGGCCGGTACTAGAAGAGCCATTAAGCGATAAATTTCCGACAATTATTGATCAGCTGGTCGTTGTCTATACTTTCGACGATGAGAATGAACAATTTGAAACCACCGGCCGTACAGAGGCAGATCTCAAAGTCCTGCATAAAGCAACGGAAGAACTGATCAGCCACACGTTCGGGTCATATGAATTCTATAAAGAATAGAGGGATAACATGGAAAGCGAAGCGATTGAATTTCTGCTATTTACTGTTAAACAGACGCAGAAAAGTATAGTGGATGTCACGATAGACTTAAAAGCCAGAGAGTATAAAATTGAAACCACGGATCTATATGGCCAAACACTCAAACCGGAAGAAGGAGGAAGGCTGCGCCGCAAAAAAGTAGCTGCTTTCTCTGAAACCTTAGCTGAATTAGATCTCATCTCTTATCCCCGCAAAGACAAGAATACGCTGCCTATCCATTTAGACAGTGCGACGCTAATGTATGTCATCGATGATAAAACCTATTATACCGACGGAAATCCAGAGTATAGACTGTCGCGGCTACATAAAGAAATTGAACAGCTTATAGGCACCACCTTTGGCTCCTATGCGTTTTACTAAGGCAAGAATCTAACAGGGAACTGGAATGTCTGTTCGGTTTATGTTACAATGGAAAACGCGAAAAAACAGGAAGGGGTGTTTGAATGGCGACGGAACTTGTCGAAAATAAATTGAAGTTATTGCCCGATTTACCGGGATGCTATATTATGAAAAATGAAAAAGATCGAATCATTTATATCGGTAAAGCCAAAAATCTAAAGAATCGTGTCCGCTCGTATTTCCGAGGAAAAAAAGAAGGAAAAACAGCGTTGCTTGTTCAAGAAATTCGAGATTTTGAATACGTGGTCACCAGTTCAGATAAGGAAGCTCTTTTGCTGGAGGTTACACTGATTCAGAAATACAAACCGCGTTACAATATTTTACTGAAATTCGGCACCTCTTATCCTTATTTAAAAATTACGAACGAGCGCCATCCACAGCTTTTAATCACATCCAAAGTAGAAAAAGACGGGGCGGATTATTTTGGGCCTTATCCAGATGTGCGAGCGGCTCAGCAAACGCAGCAGCTGCTTCAAAAAATTTATCCTTTAAGAAAATGCAATGGGCATCAAAAACGAGCTTGCCTGCATTACCATATTGGCCAGTGCATCGGCCCGTGTGACCATGAAGTGTCTAAAGAAGAGTATAAAGCGCAGATTAAACGAATTAAGTCTTTCCTGAACGGGAATGTAGCTACCATTAAAAAAGATTTAAAAGAAAAAATGGAAGCTGCTTCTAAAGAACTAAATTTTGAGGCCGCAGCGGAATTTAGAAATCAGATCAGTTATATTGAACAAACGGTAGAAAAACAGTCCGTTGTCTTTAATGATTTTGTGCCGCGGGACTTTTTCAATTACCATGTGGAACACGGTTGGATTTCTATTCAAGTCTTCTTTGTCCGGCAAGCGTCTCTTACGAAACGTGAAGTCGCCATGTATCCGATACAAGATGAGGCGAATGAAGAACTGATGAAATATATCTTGCAATATTACCAAGACGGCAACAACATGGTGCCAAAAGTGGTCTACGTACCTGCTGGTATTGACCGGGACTTTCTGCAAGAAGAATTAGATACAACCGTTCATACACCCCAGCGAGGCGAGAAGAAACGGTTATTAGATTTGGCAGGTAAAAATAGCAAATTGGCTTTGAAACAAAAATTCCATCTTATTACAATGGAACAGCTTAAAACAACGGGCGCGTCAGAAGAACTGTCAGAAGCCTTAAACCTTCCCTATATTGAACGTATTGAAGCCTTTGACCATTCCAACATACAAGGAACAAGTCCCGTCTCTGCGATGGTTTCTTTTGTAGAAGGGAAGCCGGATAAAAATAATTACCGGAAGTTTAATATCAAGACCGTTGAAGGAAGCAACGAGGCAGCGACCACTCGCGAAGTGATCCGTCGCCGTTATTCTCGTCTGTTGAAAGAAGACGGGGATCTCCCTGATTTAATCTTGATGGATGGCGGAAAAATCCAAGTCAATGCAGCAAAAGATGTGCTTGAAAATGAGTTAGGTTTAGATATCCCGGTGGCCGGAATGGTTAAAGATGGCCGTCACCAAACCGCCCAGCTTATTTTTGGAGAAGAGCTGACACCTGTATCTCTGCATCCACGCAGTCAGGCCTTTTACTTAGTTCAGCGCATCCAAGAAGAAGTGCATCGCTTTGCGATTACCTTTCACCGCAATGTCCGAAGCAAAAATAGTTTTTCTTCGATCCTGGATGATATCCCGGGTGTGGGGCCTAAGACCCGTACTAAATTGCTGCGCCATTTCAAATCCTTAACGGTCCTGCGAGATGCAGACCTGCAAGAGATAACGGATTTGGGCATCAATCGAAAAACAGCTGAAAATGTGAAAGAAACGCTCGCTGCTTATGATGTGGACCGAGCGAGAAACAAATAAACGTTTAAAAAAACCAGATAAATGTGAGAAGGAAACCTCACATTTATCTGGTTTTTGTCGTTTTTTTCGGCTGATAGCGATTCAGTTTTCCAACCATTAAAGAGAACGGACTGGAAAAGCCCAATGTGTAATGATCATTTCTCATATAGTCTGCCTCTTCATCTTCTACCTTTTTCCTAGAATAATGGTCAAAGAGTGTTGTGATTAAAGCGCTGAGCGCTTTATCTTCTTCGTATTTAACGGCTAACTCATACACTGTTAAGCCATCACTTAAATCTTTTTCGCATTCCATGATTAATTCATCATCTTTGTGCGTAGTGAAATATAAATCTTCAAAGTCCCCGGTGATGATCCAGTTTTGCGGATGCAAAGTAAAGTAAGAATCGCGAAGCCCAAAAAGCCCCGGATGTTTTCGCATCATGCCTGTCTTCTCGCCGCCTTCAAAAAGTTCAAAGATGGGAATGGGCGACATTTTTTGCTGCTTCATGGTCATTAAATGCTCTCCGTCTATTGTATAAATAGACATTTGGTCATTTTTTCTCCCCCAGCGGCCTTGGATGATATAGATAATTTGACCTCGATGATCCCGTACCGACATTCGTTGATTATTTTTTATACTTTCTTTAATAAACAACTGCTCCATTTCAGTAACCTCCTAACGAAGTCCTCATCACATAGTATACCACGGATTCCAAAGGAGAATAAAGGAGAAATCGGAGAAATCCTTGAAAGCTTCATCCGATTTTCAGTTTTTTATTTTAATTAAAAGCGGAGACTTTTCCCGTCCAGTACTCGTTCAATAACTTGAGCAACCGCATCTTCTGTATGACTAGGCGCCTGATAAGTGGCGGCTTGTTTTGCTCGAGGATGCGCATTGGAAACGGCATAGCTGTGCTCGGCCCATTCTAACATCGTTAAATCATTCAAATTATCTCCGATGGTGATGACTTCACTCGGTTTGTATCCTTGAGAAGCGGCATATTCAGCGACCGCTTGACCTTTATTAGCCATTTTGTTGTTAATTTCAATGTTGTTGCTGCTGGCTGAAGTAACAATAAGGCTTGGCAAAGTCTCCTCCACTGTGTGTTGGATTTCAGCTAACACCTTTGAATTCTCGTCCGCGTTAAGCAGCGTTTTTAAAACTTGAATGTTTGGGTTTTGGTATAAAAAGGAATAGTCATCGACTGTCTGCACATTTAAGTTGTTTAAACGGTCTTTGATTTTTTCAATCGCTTCTTCATCGGTTAATGATTTATTGATGGATTGAAAAACGGATTTAAACGCCGTTACGTAATCCTCAATCGATTGATTGGAATAAGTGACGTCTTCGGTAATGAACTCATTGTGGATACCGTAATTTTCTATGATTCCAATTAATTCCTTGGTTTCTTCTTTTTCGATGGCGCGAGTAAATTGAAGGTTTTCTTCGCGATCAAACAAACGGGCGCCGTTTAACTCAATAAAAGGACAACTAATCCCTTGTTCTTTGGCCAGTGAATAGCCAGATTCAACGGTTCGGCCCGTAGCTATCGCAAAATCGAGCCCTGCTTCTTGAGCACGGAAAATCGCTTCTGTTGCACGAGGAGTAATCTCAATGTTTTCATTTAATAAAGTTCCATCCATATCTGTTACAATTAGTTTGATAGACAAAATCCTCTTCCTCTCTTTTGGTTTCATTTAGTATTTTAACAAAAGCCTGTTAAAATAACACTACATTCAGTATGTCATTTATGTAAATTTTAAAAAAGTAAAGAAAGGATGTACAAAATGAATATCCCGATTACGAACAGCTGGCAGCCGATTATAGAAGAAGCAACCGACACACAAAGTTACGAGGCCCTTCGAGACTTTCTAAAAAAAGAATACAAAGCACATACCGTTTACCCGGAAATGTTTGATCTTTGGACGGCATTTCAATGGACCCCTTTTAATCAAGTAAAAGTCGTTATTTTAGGGCAAGATCCTTACCATGGCGAAGGACAGGCACATGGACTGAGTTTTTCTGTGCAGCCCGGCGTAACTATTCCGCCTTCTTTACGAAATATTTATAAAGAATTGGAGGATGACTTAGGGATTGAACCGGTTAAACATGGCTATTTAGAGCATTGGGCAAAACAAGGTGTTTTCCTCTTGAACTCTGTGTTGACAGTACGGGCAAACCAAGCCCATTCTCATCGAGGGAAGGGCTGGGAAGAGGTAACGGATTACGCTATTCAAGCTTTAAACCAGCGGGAAGACCCTATTGTCTTTATCTTATGGGGGGCCGCTGCCAGAAAGAAAAGGGAATTGATTGATGAAGATCTCCATTATGTTTTAACTGCCCCGCATCCAAGTCCCTTGTCGGCGCATCGCGGATTTTTTGGTTCAAAACCTTTTTCTCAAACCAATGCGTTTCTTATGAAGAACGGGCAAGAGCCGATTGATTGGCAGTTGCCAAAGGAAGTTTAAGCCAAAAATCCATTTGACATTCAGTGAGAGTTGATGGTAAAATCTTATGAGGTCAAATTATACAGAAATGAGGGACCATAAATGAAAAAGAACAAAGCAGCTTTAGCTTGTACGGTTTGTGGATCTCGAAACTACGCTCTGGATCTTGGAGCGAAAACTCGAACAGAACGACTAGAAATTAAAAAGTTTTGTAAATATTGTAAGAAACATACATTGCATAAAGAAACGAAGTAACCGAGAATAAGAAGTATTGAGACTATACCGAAAGGGGTTTGGCTAACTAATGAGTAAAGTAAGTAGTTTTTTTAAAGAAGTTCGACACGAAATGCGAGAAACAACGTGGCCATCTGGAGAGATGATGCGTAAGTACACCGTTTCTATTTTTACCGTTATCATTTTATTTGCAGTCTTTTTCTTTGTATCAGAATCCGCTATGGTATGGTTACTTTCTCTTATTTAATCTGCTGAAACTCTAGCATATCGAA
>CAZKSU010000038.1:0-13628 GCA_964555455.1 uncultured Carnobacteriaceae bacterium | reverse complement strand
TATACATGTCACAATTCACAGATTTAGTTAAAAACCGTCGTACGCACTACGCGATTGGCAACAATACAGATTTATCAAACGAAGAAATCGTCAATAACATTACTGAAATCGTTAAGGACGCGCCATCAGCTTTCAACAGCCAAACAACTCGTCTAGTTTTTGTTTTTGGTGAAGAAAACGTTAAGCTATGGGACCACATTTTAGACGTTCAAAAAGACGTTCTAGAAGGTGAAATGTGGGATATGATGTCCGGTGTTATGGAAGGTGCGAAAAACGGAGTAGGAACTGTTCTATTCTTTGAAGACCGTGACGCAGTAGAAGAAATGCCAGCACAAGGTCAGCGTGGGCAAGTTTACAAGCAAAACAACCAAGCGAATGCTCAATACGCAACTTGGTTAGGCTTGACAGAACTAGGATTAGGCGGAAGCTTACAGCACTTTAACGTTGGTTATGAGCAAGGCTTCGACAAATCTGTTAAAGAGTTGCTAGACCTCCCTGAAAGCTGGGAATTGCAAGCACAATTGCCATTCGGATCTATCGAAGGTGAAACTGGCGAAAAAGAATATATCGCAGATAGCGAACGTGTACGTGTCATTGGTGCATAATTAAATACAATAAACAAAGCACTTTATCCAGTGGGGTAAAGTGCTTTTTTGGCTTTTGAAGGATTCATCTGAAAGCATTCGAATTGAACTAAGTTTTCTTTTTCCATAAGCTTAGTTTGGAAAATGGCGGAAGTTTGAAAAATTAAGGAGGGTGTAAACGTTGGAAAATAAAAAACAAACAGTGATTGGTGCATTTTTGGAACGTGAAGAAGCCGTTCGAGAAATTCAGCGATTGCATAACTTAGGTTATGCGAAGTCAGAGATTAACGTGTACAGCAATCCAGAACGAGCACGAACAGTTGAACGCTTGATGGAAATCGAAGTCCAAGGAACCGCAGCGGACACTTCTCGACGAGAAGATGCCCAAGAGGATACAAGCTGGTGGGAGACAATCAAAGATTCCTTTGGCTTCCATGCTTTCCATTCGGAAGACGGACACCAAAGAGTGCGGATCATCGAAGGACGGAAGAAAGAAGAGACTTCTCAATTAACCGAGGATGAGATGGCTCAGACCTTGGAGCTGCTTGAACCTTATACGCAAGATTTGGCTGACGGTAAATTAGTTATTGTAGTAGATAATTACGGTACACGTTAAAGAGGTAGGATGATTTACAGAAAAGAATGAAATAAAACAGATAAGAGACTCTCTCATC
Organism: uncultured Carnobacteriaceae bacterium; assembly: GCA_964555455.1. GTDB lineage: Bacteria > Bacillota > Bacilli > Lactobacillales > Carnobacteriaceae_A > Atopostipes. The sequence goes on along the minus strand of CAZKSU010000038.1, from coordinate 12,370 downwards.
TAAACGGATGTAGAGAGTCTTTTTTGTATTGTGGAGCCATTTCTATCGGCTAATCCATTATTTTCTAAGAAAACGGTTAAATGAAAAGAGAACTTTTTTAATAAAACTATTGAATGCGCTTTAATAAACTGATATGATGAATTTAGTAAAATATAGAGTAAAAAGGAAAGAAAACGTGCTAAATTACTACATAATATTCTATATAGGAAAACTGTTTGTTTCATAGGTATGATGTCTGGCCTAGAAGAAAACGGGAAAATATATACAGAGAGGGGCTGTTCGCAGAGAAGGAAGCAGGAAATTATCAAATATAACCATGTAAACAACATGGTTAAAAATATATTTTTTAACTATAATGTAAGCGGAAACAAAAGAAAAGGAGAATAATTTTATGGCACAAAGCGAAACAATCTCAAAAAAAGAGACAACTTCAAGACCATTTGGGATGCGAGATAAACTAGGTTATTTTATTGGAAATGTAGGAAACGATTTAACATTCGCTTTAGCAGCGTCCTATTTTATGGTATTTTACAGTGATATTATGGGGGTAAGCCCAGCAATTATTGGTACATTATTTGGGGTAGCGCGCCTAGTTGATGCATTTACTGACTTAGGGATGGGGGCAATTGCAGATAATTCGCCAAACACAAAAAATGGGAAATTTAAGCCGTGGTTAAAACGGATAGCCATACCTGTTGGGTTAGCCAGTATATTAATGTATAATATTTTTATTATGGACTGGTCGATAGGGGCTAAAATTGTCTACATGTTTATTACATATATTTTATGGGGAAGTATCGCTTATACAGCGATTAATATTCCTTACGGCTCATTGGCTTCTGTAATCTCGAATGATCCAGCCGAACGTGCCCAACTGTCAACCTTCCGTTCATTAGGATCCATTGCGACTGGAATTTTGATTGGTATTATTGTTCCGAATGTTATTTATACAACGAGCGGAGAAGTTTTACCGACAAACTTCTTTCTGTTATCTCTTTTTATGGGAGCGCTCGCAGCTGCCGCATACTTAGCTTGTTACTTCATGGTGGAAGAACGAGTAGAATTGCCAGCTAAAACTGAGAAGTTTAATTTGAAGGAATTTTTCCAGGAATTGGGTGTACTGGTAAAAGATAAAGGGTTTCTTGGTTTAATGCTTTCAACGATGTTCATTCTGTTAGGGTTGATTGCTCTTGGACAGCTAATTCAGTACCTTTATATGGACTACTTCCAAAATACGACGTATTTACCAATAGCAACAATTTCGATGACATTGGGCGGTTTAGCCGCAGCCCCATTTGTTGGGAAGATTACGGAAAGATTTGGTAAGAAAGAGGCGGGAAGTGCCGCACTGATTGCAGGTGGATTAGTTCATATTGTTGCTTTCTTTTTACGAATTGAAAATCCATTCGTCTATGCTATGCTTATTTTACTGAGCAGCTTGCTTCAAGGGTATTATACAATGGCAATGTACGCTTATGTGACAGATGTTATTGATGACTACCAAGTGAAAAACAATGAACGAAAAGATGGGACCATTTATTCTGTTTATTCATTCATTCGTAAAGTGGGACAGGCGATTGCAGGAGTTATAGCAGGGTCTTCGCTTACATGGATTGGTTACCAAGCGAGCCAAGGAGCGCAGACGGTTGTTCAAAGCCCAGAGGTACAAGAAGGAATTTATAGTTTAGCTACATTAATTCCAGGCCTATCGGTCTTAGCAGCAGGGTTAGTCTTGTTGTTCTTATATCCGTTAGATAAAGAACGAGTAAAAAAGAACAATGATATTCTTGAAGCACGTGAAGAATAAAAAGGATGAAGGAATGAGCAGCTGACCGAGTGGTGAAGGGATTCTCTACAAGAAAAACCTAATCTCTCACTGACAGTCAAATGAAATGAATTGAATGAAAGACTCTCTAAAGCTAGTAAGTTTAGAGAGTCTTTTTTGGTTGATCTTTTATCCTATATACCAGTAATTTCACCTAACTGTCTGTACAAAAATAAAGCGATATTTTTAACAAACTTTGTACTTTTTTAACAAAAGCATTGAATGCATTTTAAGAAAGTGATATGATGATTCCGGACTAAAAAAGAACGTTTTTGAAAGATTTAATCGCCATTATAGTATTTCTTTCCATATAGGAAAAGAAGGTGTTGTATTGGTATGATGGCTTCTTCAAATTCATTCGAATCGATTGTGGGAATAGGGATTGTTATAAGAAATTATAATTTAGTTAAATGAAAAGAGAATAACAAGATATAACAAAGACCAACACAATCTAGTCGTTTGCCCGTTATGTAAGCGGACACATATAAAAAATAGTAAGGAGAATGATTTATGGCACAGAAGGAAGCGATATCAAGACCATTTGGTATGCGAGACAAACTAGGTTATTTTATTGGAAATATTGGAAACGATTTAACCTTTGCTTTAGCTGCATCTTATTTTATGGTTTTCTATAGTGATGTTATGGGAGTTAGTCCTGCTCTTATAGGGACATTGTTTGGGGTGGCTCGTTTAGTCGATGCTTTTACAGACTTGGGTATGGGAGCTATCGTAGACAACTCGCCCAACACAAAAGAAGGTAAATTTAGACCATGGTTGAAACGAGTCGCCTTACCAGTAGGCATTGCGAGTATGCTGATGTACAATATCTTTATTATGGACTGGCCGATGACGGCAAAAATTGTCTACATGTTCGTATCTTATATTTTATGGGGAAGTATCGCTTATACAGCGATTAATATTCCTTATGGATCCTTGGCTTCGGTTATTTCAAATGATGCAGGAGAACGTGCACAATTGTCTACTTTCCGTTCGTTAGGCTCCATTGTAACCGGTATTTTAATTGGAATTATTGTACCAAACGTCATTTATACGCAAGGCGGTGACGTCTTACCAGTAAACTTCTTTATTTTATCAATTGTTATGGGAGCGCTCGCAGCAGGTGCATACTTAGCTTGTTACTTCATGGTTGAAGAGCGAGTGGAATTACCGGCTAAAACAGAAAAATTCAGCTTTAAAGAATTCTTTAAAGAATTAGGCATTCTAATGAAGGATAAAGGCTTCCTTGGATTGATGCTTTCAACAATGTTTATCCTTTTGGGGTTAATTTCCGTGGGACAGTTAATTCAATACCTTTACATGGACTACTTCCAAGACACAACTTATCTGCCTATAGCAACGATTTCGATGACACTTGGCGGTTTAGTCGCTGCTCCATTTGTTGGGAAAATTACAGAAAGATTTGGTAAAAAAGAGGCGGGAAGTGCGGCATTAATTGCTGGAGGTTCTGTCTATATCTTAGCTTTCATTTTACGTATTGAAAGCCCACTGGTTTTTGCTTTGATGATTTTACTAAGCAGTGTGCTGCAAGGATACTATACGATGGCAATGTACGCTTACGTTACTGATGTCATTGATGATTACCAAGTAAAAAATGATGAGCGTAAAGATGGAACAATCTACTCTGTCTACTCATTTATCCGTAAAGTCGGACAAGCATTAGCAGGAGTTATTGCAGGGTCGTCGCTTACATGGATTGGTTACCAAGCAAGTCAGGGTGCCGAATCGATTGTACAAGCGCCGGAAGTTCAAGAAGGAATTTATAGTCTAGCTACATTAATTCCAGGACTCTCTATTTTAGCCGCAGGATTAACTCTATTGTTCCTATACCCGTTAAACAAAGAACGTGTAGAAAAGAATAATGAAATGCTTGATTCACAAAATTAATCAAATGAATAAATCATAAAGAAGACTCCTAAGACGCTAATCTTAGGAGTCTTTAATGTTTTTAGAGGTTCATTTAAAAGGCGAATTCTTCAAGATATTGTTGTTCCTCTGAAACGTTCTGATCAGCCATTAAGCCTTTTGAGGCTTCAAGCATTGGCGGCGGACCGCAGACATGCCAATTCGCTGTCTCGTAAAATTCTTCTAATCCCTCGTCGCGGATGAAATCGTCATCCACAAAGCCATAAGGATAACCTTCGACTTCTTCACCACTAAAAATTAAATGAAAAGTAAAGTTCTCATTTTCTTCAGCCATTTTCTCCAGCTCATCAATATACATCATGTCGTCTTCGACATCTAATCCCCAGACAAAAGCGATGCGCCGGTCAGAATTATTGGCCATTTCATGGCGTAAAATACTAAAGTTAGGCGTGACACCGATCCCACCGGAAAGCAGCACGAGCGGTTCATCCGATTTCTCTTCTTCTGCTGGATAAAAGTTTCCATACGGACCTTCAATAGTGACTTTGTCGCCCGGTTTTACTTTGTCTAAGTTGCTTGTCCAGTCTCCCGACTCTTTTACCATGATTTCGACTGTCTCGGCTGTATGCTCAGGTGCGCTTGAAAAAGAGAAAGGATGGGCTTCACTGGCTATTTCTGAATCCACAAAACGGAAGAAGCCATATTGTCCGGGCTGATAATCTACTACATCCCCTTGGCCGGGTTTTAAGCTGATCTCGTAAATAGTAGGAGTAGGCTTATGAATTTCTGCGACTTCATACTTTGGCAGGCGAGCAATTTTGATTTTATAGTAGAAATACCAGCCAAGGGTAAATACGGTATAACCTGTTGTTAAAACGCGAAAGGGAATGTTGTCGGACAAGTAATGGACGTTATAAACATGGAAATGAATCGCGAGGATACTTACGATTGCTAGACGATGAATCCATAAATGCCGATTCCGCTTAAACACATTTTCTTTCCAGCCGATTAGTTTGTCTGAAAATTGAATAATGGTATCGGAAAGGACAAAAATTCCCGTAATCATGACTAAAAATAAAGTAATTAATCCGATGTAGCCCCAAATAGAAGCATCCGAAATATCTAATGCAAAAATATACTCCAGGCCGCTCCATCGGATAAAAACATGAATGAATAAAGTGATGGGCAAAGCCATTGCCATCCAAGCATGGACTTCATACATCTCTGTCAGACCAAGAGTTTTCTCAATTTGCTTAGGCCGTACAGCAATTAATACAAGCGTCAACATAATCGCAAAAGAGATCATCCCCATGGTTGTTGATACAAAAACTTCCATCGTGTTTGGTACGAAATCCACTAATAATGCGATTAAAAAAGTTGCAAAGATGAAGAGGGCTATGCCGGGGTAAAACCAGCGCATAGCTTTTTTATTGTTCATTTTTATCAGCCAATCCTTTCTATCATTGTTTTCTATTGATACTGTCTTTCCTGACGTTCTCTATCGTTGTTACTAAAAAAGTAACATATCCCGGAAAAAGGATTCAATCATAAAGCCTCTAATCAATTATTTATTTCTCAACAAAGGATATGGTATGATTGTTTCAGAAATGAGTAGAGGTGAAAGAGATGAAAATACGTTTAGCAACAGCACAGGACATACCAGAAATGCGCCAAGTTTTTGATATAGCCCGCGAATACCAATTAGAGAGAGGCATTATTCAGTGGGCGGAAGGCTATCCTTCTGAGGAATTAATTTTAGATGATATCGCACGTAAGGCTGCCTATGTGGCTTTTAACGAAGCGGATGAATTAGTAGGAGTGATCTCTGTCTTCACAGATCCTGATCCGACTTATGCTGAAATTGAAGGTGAGTGGCTGAATGATGCCCCGTATGCGACTGTGCATCGCATTGCTTCCAATGGCAAAGAAAAAGGAGTCGGCCAAAAACTGCTGCGCTGGGTCCAAAAAAACCATGCCAATGTTCGCATTGATACCCATGAAGATAACCAGCCGATGAAACATATCCTAAACAAATTAGGCTATAAATATACAGGAGTGATCTACATCGAAAATGGCGAAGCTAGAGATGCTTATCACTATGTAAAAGAGGAGAGGTAGAGTAAAATAAAAATGTAAGAACAACCGAATGTGAACCTGAAAGGAAGAGCGATATGGACAGAATTATCCCTTATCTTTGGTTTGACAAAGAGGCAAAAGAAGCCGTTGATTTTTACCTTTCTGTATTTGACGATTCCGAAATCACTTTTGAACAAAAGTCAGAGGGATCTCCTTCAAGCGATGAGGCAATGGCCTACGAATTTAAATTAGCCGGCCAGCTTTTTGGCGCGATTAATGGCGGTTCTTATTTTGATTATACGTTCAATCCTTCGATGTCTTTGATGGTTCTTTGCGATACTAAAGAAGAAGTGGAAGAACTGTGGGATAAGTTGTCGGCTGGTGGGAAAGAACTTATGCCGCTGCAAGCTTATGATTTTAGCAGCTACTATGGCTGGGCAGAGGATCGCTTTGGTTTATCTTGGCAGCTCATTCTCGCAGAAGAGATGGACTATGAGCAAAAAATCATCTCTCATCTCATGTTTTCAGGTTCGGTCACAGGAAAAGCAAAAGAAGCCATGGAGTTTTACACAGAGACATTTAAGGGTGGCAGTATGCAAAGAATTTATGAATACGAAGAAGGAGAAGCGAAACATCCGGAAGCAAACATTGCCTATGCTGAATTCAGTCTGCTGGATACGCAGTTGATTGCCGCAGACAATGGCTATCCGGTCGATTATGATTTTAATGAAACTTTTTCGCTGCTGGTGATGTGCGTGACCCAAGCTGAAATTGATTATTATTGGGAAAAATTGTCAGCAGTGCCGGAAGCTGAACAGTGCGGTTGGCTGAAAGATAAATACGGAGTCACTTGGCAAATTGTTCCAGCGGATTTGAATGACTTATTTAGTAAAGGCACACAAAAGCAAATAAATGCAGTGATGCAAGCCTTTTTACAAATGAAGAAAATAGACATGGAAAAATTGGAACGTGTTTGGGAAAGCGCGGCAGAATAATTGTTCTGGCTATGGCTTATGCCGGAACTAGAGATCATGAAATTTTAAACGGACTTTCTGTTTTATGGTGTGAATGAAAGGAAGAGAGCAATGAATAAAATTATTCCCCATTTATGGTTTGATACACAAGTCGAAGAAGCCGTCGATTTTTACACCTCTTTATTTGAAGACTCTGAAATAACCACTGTTCAAAAACTGGAAGGCACTCCATCAGGTGACAATGCCGTCTCTATTGAATTTACTTTGACTGGCCAAAAATTCGCTGCAATCAATGGAGGGCCTTATTTCAAACCGAATCCTTCTATTTCTTTTACAGTGCTGTGTGATTCTGAAGAAGAAATCGATACCCTTTGGGAGAAATTTACAGACGGCGGCAGTGAATTAATGCCTCTGCAAGAATACCCTTTTAGCCCCTATTATGGATGGGTAGAAGACCGTTATGGCTTCAGCTGGCAGCTGATTCATGCTGAAGGGCAGTCGTATAAGCAAAAAATCACCCCGACTCTTATGTTTTCTGGCGAAGCAACGGGTAAGGCAGATGAGGCGATTGATTTTTACGTGGATGTTTTTCAAAAAGGAAAACGGATCGATACGTATCCCTTTGAAGAAGGACAAGCGAATCATGACGAAGCAAAGGTAATGCATGCGACATTTGAATTGATGGAAACTGAACTGATTGCGAATGATAATGGTGAGAAGAGCGATTTTACTTTTAATGAGGCCATTTCTTTAATGGTGATGTGTGTGACGCAAGCTGAAATTGATTATTATTGGGAAAAACTATCCGCAGATCCAGAAGCGGAACAGTGCGGCTGGCTGAAAGATAAATACGGGGTTTCTTGGCAAATTCTGCCGCATAATCTGACGGAGTTGCTTGAATCGGGGACACGCAAACAAATCAATGCAGTAACGGAAGCCTTCTTAGAAATGAAAAAATTAGATATCGAAAAACTTGAACGTATTTGGGAAAAAGCAGCAGAATAAATAGAAAAGACTTCCGAAAAGTAATCGGAAGTCTTTTTAAGTATAACTCGTATTAACGAATAGTTTTCATTGCCTTTGCCCAAAGAACAACCGAATCAATGGTTGCTTGGATGGATTCTGCATGGTGGTCACCAGGCTTGAATTCTGTCATGTTCTCGAAGTCTGTAAATAGACTCAACGCACCAAATGGAGAAACTACCGCCACATTTAGGTTCGATAAAATTTGACGAAGCGCCATCGTAGCTGCAACACCTAAAGTTGAACCATAGGAAACAGAACCTGCCGCTTTATTTGCCCACTCTGGACCTAGGTGGTCAATTGCATTTTTTAGTGAAGGGGTAATGTCTTTATTGTACTCAGGCGTGATAAAGATAAAGCCATCTAATTCATCGATTTTTTGCGACCATTTCGTCACATTCTCTGCATCATATTTGCGATTTAACATTCCTGGCGGCAGACTGTCGAATTCTTCAAAGTCATAATCTTTAATGTCAACGATTTCAAATTCCGCTTCGGTATTTCCTTCGGTAAAGGATAGCACCCAGTTCGCAACTTGTTCACTTACACGGCCTTCACGAGTACTGCCAACAATTAATCCAATTTTTAACATCCACATAGCCTCCATAAAAATTTGATCGTGATTCATATGAACCACACCTCATATATTGTACGTTGGATTCGAAATAAAGGCAAATATTCTATGAGAATAAAAGAGCTTTGCAGAAGCAAATCTTCTGCAAAGCTCTAAGCAATTAACGATTAGAAATCAAACTCATCTTGAGGTTCTTTTTTCTCTTGATTGGCGGATGAGTCTGTCTTGTTTCCAGTCTTGCCTAATGCGCTGCGCCACCAGTTGAACAGGAGATAAATAATCACTGCAGCTCCTATGACAATAAGTACTGGAATCCATGGGCTGCGTGTGACATCCATGATGCGATCGGCTGTATCACGGAAAGCTTCTGAGAAGAAAGCTTCTTCACTGATATCTCGTGGATAATGATGGTCCAAATAGTCATACAAAATATTCTCAGCTTCGCTATCCATGACGGTTTTTGCTTGGGAACCAATGACCGTGTGATAAGAGTATTGGTAAGTATACATCTCCCAATTTTCAAAATGAACAAGCAACAAGTGAGCTTCATCCGTAAACAGTTCATCATACAGGTTGTTTGCGAAAGCATCAATCTCGTCTGGACTCGGGTTAGGATCTCCGTCAATATTGTCTGTAATGTAAACAAAAGGCTGGATATTGGTTTTTTCATAGAAATAACGCAGACCGTCTTCCAGTTCAGCAGAATCTTGAATCCATTCTAATTCATCCTGATAATAAGGGGTTTCATTAACTAATCCAGCATCCAAAGGTTCACGTTCTCGAGTTGAACTATTAATTTGTACCGTTTCAACTGCAGTGGTATTGTTTGATCCAGGTACGGCTGACCATGCAAAATTAAAAATGAATAAGATAACAACTAATAAAAGAATACCTGGCAAGCAGCCGCCACAGCCGCCGCCACCGCAACCACCGCGTCGTCTGTAAGGTCTGCGTCTTCCATAACCATAGCCGCCCCAGCCGCCGAAAAAGGGTCTTGGTCCCCAAAAACCACCAGGCCTCCCGTAACCCCCATAATTTCCGGGCCGATTGCCGCCAGGTGTATTTCTTCCCGGACCCCCGCGGCCACGGGATGAGCCGCCACCTAATCGTCGTCCCCCGCCACGGCTGCCACCGAAAGATCTGCCGCCTCCGCGACCGCCGCCAAAACCGCCGCCGCCGAAGCCGCCACCACCAAAACCGCCGCCGCCTCCGCGACCGCCACCGCCTCTAGCCATATAATCACTCCTTAAATAAATTTCTGTATCTTTATTTTACCACAAGCCGGAACAGTAGAAAAAATATATCCGTCTGTTCTATAATAAATACGACTATAGTTGTAAAAGGATTGGATGAATGGAAGAACCCGTTGACCGATTTGGTAAAAATGTATAAAAACGCTTGCATTTCGACTGCAATACATATATAGTAAAAGTGTAAAAGGGAACTTGTATATACAAGTAAGCTTAAACCATACAAGTTCAAAAAATATTAGGAGGAAGAAAAATGGCTGATTTTGATCAAGATGCACAGAAGCTCTTGGAAGAAGTTGGTGGAAAAGAAAATATCAATGCCGTTACACACTGTGTGACACGTATGCGCTTTGTTTTAAAAGACGAAGATAAAGCCAATGTAAAAGCAATCGAAGATATTCCATCAGTTAAAGGAACATTTACTCAGTCGGGCCAATTTCAGGTAATCATTGGAAACCAAGTAGCAGATTTTTATAACGAGTTCCAAAAGCACTCTGGAATTGAAGGTGTATCAAAAGATGCCGCAAAAGAAGCAGCAAAATCGAACCAAAACTGGTTCCAGAGAGCAGCTTCCGTTATGGCGGAAATCTTTAGTCCACTTATTCCAGCAATTATTGTCGGTGGTTTGATTTTAGGTTTCCGTAACGTTTTAGAAGGTGTACAATTTGGAGATTGGGGATATATTGTCGAGAATTCACAGTTCTGGGCAGGGGTCAACCACTTCTTATGGCTAATTGCTGAAGCAATTTTCCACTTCTTACCGGTAGGAATCACTTGGTCTGTTACTCGTAAGTTAGGTACAACACAGATTTTAGGAATTGTACTGGGAATTACATTAGTGTCACCGCAATTATTGAATGCTTATGGAGTAGCCGATGCAGCCGCTGCAGGAGAAATTCCGTTTTGGGACTTTGGGTTCTTCCAGATTGATATGATCGGATACCAAGCCCAAGTTATTCCGGCAATATTGGCCGCTCTTGTACTGGCTTATCTTGAGAAATGGCTGCGCCGTGTCATACCGGAAGCCATCTCAATGATCTTTGTGCCGTTATTTGCTTTAGTTCCAACTGTCCTTATTGCACACACAATCTTAGGACCAATTGGCTGGCAAATTGGTGCATGGATTTCAGAAGTCGTTATGGCAGGATTGACAAGCAGCTTTAACTGGTTATTCGGTGCTTTATTTGGCGCTCTTTACTCACCGCTGGTTATTACAGGACTCCACCATATGACCAATGCCATCGATTTACAGTTAGTGGCTGACTATGGCGGAACCATTCTATGGCCAATGATTGCCTTGTCCAATATTGCTCAAGGTTCTGCAGTCCTTGCGATTTGGTGGATGCACCGAGGAGATAAGAAGGAAGAGCAAATCTCATTCCCTTCAATGATTTCAGCTTATCTGGGAGTGACAGAGCCGGCTATGTTTGGTATTAATGTGAAATACATCTATCCATTCGTCGCTGCAATGATTGGTTCAGGTATAGCTGGACTCTTCTCTGTAGCCACTGGAGTAACTGCAAACTCTATTGGTGTCGGGGGACTACCCGGGTTCTTAAGTATTCAAACAGAATACTGGCTCATGTTCTTCATTGCAATGGCTATCGCAATTGTCGTACCCTTTGTATTGACAGTCGTCTTTGAGAAACGAGGAATCCTCGTTCAAGAAGGTGTTGAAGAAATTGATGCAGATATCCCAATGATGAGTGACAATTAAATGAAAGAAATCAGTAAAAGAGGTGGCTGGGTGGAAACACCTGGTCACTTTTTTTGTGAAAGGTCACTCTAGACTAGATGAATAAAGGAGAATGAATCATGAGTTTTAAAGATAAAGTCATTTACCAGGCCTATACAAAGTCTTTTAATGATACAGACGGCAATGGACTGGGTGATTTAAAAGGGGTAACGGAGAAACTGCCTTATCTTGAAAAGTTAGGGATAGATATGGTTTGGCTAAATCCATTTTATCCTTCACCGCAGTATGATAATGGCTACGATATTGCTGATTATACGGCTGTCGATCCTATGTATGGAACAATGGATGATTTAGAAGAGATGATTGCTGAAGGGGAAAAACATGGCATCCATTTTATGCTGGACTTAGTTCTCAATCATACTTCTACAGAACACGAATGGTTCCAAAAAGCTTTGGCGGGCGACAAGAAATACCAAGAGTACTATATTTTGAGAGAAGCGCCTGAGGGACAGGAGTATCCAACAAACTGGGAATCAAAATTCGGCGGACCCGCATGGAATCAGTTTGGAGATACAGACAAATATTATCTTTGCCTGTACGATAAAACACAAGCAGATTTAAATTGGCGCAATCCCGACGTGCGCGAAGAAGCCGCCAAAGTTGTCCGTTATTGGATGGACAAGGGCGTCAAAGGTTTTCGCTTCGATGTCATTAATGTGATCGGTAAAGACGAAGAACTAGTGAACTCGACAGGCAATATTGAACAAGAAAAAAGACTCTATACAGATAAGCCGATTGTCCATGATTACTTACAAGAGCTGAACCGCAACAGTTTCGGTCAAGACCCGGAAATTATAACAGTCGGCGAAATGAGCTCAACAACGATTGAAAGCAGTATCGGCTACAGTCATCCTGATAACGATGAACTCACTATGGTCTTCAGCTTCCATCATCTAAAAGTTGATTATGAAGATGGTGAAAAGTGGTCAAAGGCCGACTTTGATTTCTTAGAATTGAAGAAATTGATGAATGACTGGCAAATTGGTTTAGGTGAAAATGGCGGCTGGA
>CAZKSU010000037.1:11538-13777 GCA_964555455.1 uncultured Carnobacteriaceae bacterium | reverse complement strand
CGACGCGGTTATCCTGCGTTACATGGAGAAAAAAGGTCTCGACAGCGATAAAATGTACGGTAAACACGCCAATTTAGAATAAAAGAAAAAAGCAGGACTCTCGATAAAAAGAGAGTCCTGCTTTTTTATAGGTTTCTTTCCCTTGATTTCTGCCATTCTATCCGTTGCTGGCTTTGCGTCCAGGCCGCAGCTGTATTTTACTCAAAGCGGTTCTTGAGTGTGCCGATCGTTTCGATCCCAACTTCAAGTTCTTCTCCGCTCTCTAACCACTTGCGTTCCTCTTCCGGGTACCCTAGCACCACGCCTTCTGGTGTTCCGGTAAAAATTAAATCGCCAGGTTTCAAAGTCATATGTTTTGATAAGTAGCTGACGATGGTCGCACAGTCAAAGATCATATGTTTCGTGTTTGAAGACTGAACAGTCTCTCCGTTTCGCTTCATCGAAATGTCCAAATGCGCAGGATCCACCTTATCTGCAGTGACGAGGTGAGGACCCACTGGCGCAAATCTATCGGGTGTTTTGCCTAACAGCCACTGATTCCCCGATTTAAACTGCAAATCTCTGACAGATAAGTCATTGCCTACAGTATAGCCAAACACATAGGATAAAGCTTCTTCTTCTGAAACATCTTTGGCTTCTTTGCCGATAACCATCACCAGCTCCGCTTCATAATCAAATTGCTCACCGGTTGCTGGAAGCGGGATGGTTTCCTGATGCGCAGCTAAGGCATTAGCCATCTTATTGAAGATAACCGGTTCATCCGGCACCTCTTGATCTTTTGCTTCTTCCACATGTTCTAAGTAATTTAGGCCCACACAAAGTATCTTTTCCGGTCTGGATACAACCGGCGCATAGGAAATTTCTGCTTCCGACAGAAAAGTCACACCGTCAGCCTCTTTTAAAGCTTTTTCCACAATGTCAGCCACCGCACTTAAGTCGTTCTCTTCAATTAATTGTTCCATACTGTCAGGCACTTTTTGATTCAACTGCTCACCGGCAGCTTGTACATCTAACAGCCCTTGTTCCGTCTGGACACCCAACTTGACTTCGTCATGCTGTACAAAATTCAGTAATCTCATCTATCTATTCCGCTCCTTTGCTGTAGTTTACATGTCCATTATAACAAAGCTTATCTATTCTGCCGGCAGAAAGGATTACAAAAAAGGAACGATGTTTGAAAGGAGAGACTCCCCTTAAAGTGTTTTTTTTGAGTGCCGAATGTAAGGGAAACAACTCAATCTGCTCATTAGCTCTTATGGTCATTCTCTATCTAAAAGTGGTTAGAAGTAACGATCCAAGAAAGCTGCAATTCCGTCTTCGTTATTTGAGGTGGTCACTTCATCCGCAAGGGTTAAAATTTCGGGAATCGCATTCCCCATCGCAACGCCTTTGCCTGCATATTCAATAATTGACCGGTCATTCTGCCCATCGCCGAAGGCCATTATATTTTCAGCTGCTATTCCCATTTTGGGAAAAACCTCACTGAGCGCTCTTGCTTTATCAATCCCTAAATCCGTAAATTCAAAATAAAAAGGAGCTGAAAAAGCAGCCGTCGCTTGTTTTTTAAAAGGCGTGCACATAGCCTCGTAATTCTCTTTCAAGTAGCTGGGATTGCCACCGACGAGTATTTTGTTTACCGGGCGGTGAATGACTTGACTGAAATCATCGGTTTCCTGCACTTTAAAGCCGCCTCCGCGTGCTTCGTAGTGCACGATAGTCAAATAAGCTTGCGGGATAGGATAAGCAATATCGAAAAATGCATCGCTGACATACAGGTACTCTCCCTGATCAAACATGGCGACGACCTCAAATTTGGAGAGATGCTTAAAAATAGCCTGTGCTAAGCTTATAGGAATCCCTTGGTTGAAAAGGACCTCTTTTGTTTTCACATCATAGACCTGGCTGCCGTTGTACGAAACGAGAAAACCTTCGTAAATATCCATTTCCAGCTCTTCGGCTAACGCAAGTATCCCTTGCGTAGGTCTTCCAGATGCTAAGACTACTTTGATTCCTTCTTTTTGTGCTTGAATCAATTTATCTTTTGTTCGTGTAGCAATGATCTTTTTGTCGTTCAATAAAGTGCCGTCGATATCCACTACGATTGCTTTTAGATCCATACTGCTCGCCCCTTTTGGAATCCTTTACCCTAGTTAATTAGAAGCTTTAGCTTCTATAATATTTAACGATTAAGAATCTTACAATACCATTATACAGTCTATCAGGATTCTTTTATCTATAA
>CAZKSU010000037.1:0-11528 GCA_964555455.1 uncultured Carnobacteriaceae bacterium | reverse complement strand
TAAAGACTTAAACTCTTTATAGCTCAAGGATGCATGTAAGGAAATTTTGATCATTAAAAAACTGCCCGATCCGGTATTGCGGAAGAGCAGTTTATCTCTTATATTCTCTATTATAAATACTCCGTACTGTGTTCATTGAGTTCCTCTTGTTCTTTACTTGTTATTTCTCGATAAAAAATCTGTTTTGAAACCATTTTATACGGTTCGACGTAAAGAGCAAACAACAAGAGGAGAACCCCTACAATCAGCAAAGTCATCGCCAAAAAGCCTAAAATAAGATTGGTCGTTTCAGCACCCATTTCAAACGCCAAAGCAATCTCGCTGCGGTTCGCCCAGACGCCATAAATCAGCAAAGCAATGGGTACGATATACCAAGGGATGAACGACAGCTGCAGCATAAAATAATCCACCGAGAAGCCCCTCATCTGTTCTTCTGACTTCTCAAGTGCTTCTTTTGCGCTGAGGTCTGGCTGGTCTTTTAAAAAGTTAGGCGCCTGGCTGTAGAGATAGGCTTTCCAAATGCCAGGAAGGATAAAGAGCAGAGACCAGCCCAGCAGCAGGATACCCCTTAAAGCCACTAGAGACAAGACAGATTGAATCTTCTCTTTTTTCAACCCTTGGAAAATATCACGGATTCCTGCTTCTTTGTTGTCGAGGAAATCTAAAACAAACCAGCGGTAGCTTATATGCAAGGTGTCGCCTACGAAATACAAAAGGAGGATAAAAAGCGGAAACAAGAGGTACTGCCCTTCAAAGCCGGTCCATCCGTCAAAGATTGGATTAAAGATTGAAAACACTCTTTGAAAACCAAAGAGGGTCATGTAAATTTGTCCCACAATCGTCCAACTCACTAAAGTCAAGACAAAGCCCACCATTAAGATCAGTCTTCTCCCGCTCATTTCTGCACGGGCAATTTCTCGAATCGCACCTATTGTCATCTTATACTCCCTTTCTCTTCTTTCCTGCTTACTTATTCAAAAGAAGTCACGCGGTGGAAACTCTCTTTTGGTTTGTTTTGTTCGTCAAACAGCATCGGCCAATTCTTGCGGCCGCGTACGGGGAAATCATCCAACCAGTTATACCGGTCGCTCGCCGCCCACAGCGTGACCGATTCAATATACTCCTTGTATTCTCTGAATAAGGCGAAGAAAGCCTCATAGCGCTCCGCTTGTTTTTCCAGCATTTCCGGCGTGGGCTGGGTCAAATCGGTGCGACGATCCTCGTAAGGATAGACAGAAACATCCATTTCCGTCACATGCAGCTTCAACCCTAAAGAGGCATATCTTTCAATGGCTGCGCGGATATTGTCCAAACTCGGATCCTCCAGTCCCCAATGGGCTTGTAAACCGACCCCGTCAATCGGAATGTTGCGATCGACTAAACCTTTCACGAGCGTATAAATCTTCTCTCGTTTTTCTGGATGCGATTCATTGTAGTCATTGTAAAACAGAGGCATATTGGGATTGGCTTCTCTCGCATATTCAAAGGCTTTCTCAATAAAATCATCGCCCACCACTTCTCGCCAAGGTGATGCACGCAGCAGCTCAGACCCTGTATCCGCAATCACTTCATTGCAAACATCCCACGCATAAAACGGCTCGTCGTAGCGGTCCATCACAACATCAATGTGCTTTTTAAGCCGTTCAAGCGCCAGTTCCCTAGAGGCTTGTCCGCTACCATCTTGAAACATCCATTCAGGTGTTTGATTGTGCCAGACCAAAACATGTCCGCGCATGTCCATTTCGTTTTCTTGCGCAAAAGCCACAATCTGATCGGCCTGTTCAAAAGTAAACTCGCCCTCTGTTGGCTGCAGTTCTTCAGGTTTCATCACATTCTCCGCAGTCAAACTATTGAACTGAGTGCGAATGAGCTCGCCATCATTTGCCAGTGTGTCTAAATTGACGGCTGCACCTATTTTAAAAGAGTCTTTGTACACATCTTTAAGGGTGATCATTTGTTTTGTCATGTAAAGTTCCTTCTCCATTCTATCACTTTATAGTAAAACGTTGTAGCTGGATCGACAAAAATCGCCGCCCAAGCGCATGGAATTTGTCTGTGTTTCGCAATCTGTCTCGCCGACTTCTTTCCTAACCATTGCTACAGGTGTGTTTGGTCATGGACTTTTATCTAGTCGTTCATTCAGCGGAAGAATCCTTTCTCTTTCCCAGCCATCTACCTGAAGCAGAAGCTGGATGGCTTTTGCTTCTTGCACCGCTTTTTCGTCAAAGACAAAAGTATGCAGGCGCTGCTCGTCGGTTTTCAAATACCCTTTCGTCGCCGACCTCTCGAGAATCAAATCTTCAGCGCTTAGCAGCACGGCATCTAAGCGATAAGCAGCCGACGCGTTCCCTGTATAATGGAGGGCCGTTTGGACGACCCGTTCTTTTTGCCTGGCTGTTTCTTCCATCTTCACAGAAGAATCCATTACAATAGGCCATGCTTTAAGTAATGTGAGGGTGAGTGCTGATAGGGGCTGCTCAAAAGTCAGCTCTTGCAGACCTTGTTCCAAATAAACGGTCGAATGCTTTGCCAGCTGCTGACCGGCTTGCTGGTTGATGACAGGCAAAACAACTTCTCCTTGCTCTTTTAATTGATAAAAACCGGCTTCGCGAACATAAACCGTCAGCTGTTCGACCGGCTCAGTTAAGGTCCATTCGCCTGGGCTAGAGACAACATCTGGTTTCATTGCCGGATGGTAAGCTTCATAGGTATCCAATTTCTCACTGTGGGGTGTAGGTGCTGGACCAAGATACGTGTCCTCTAAACCTCCCAAGTCAATAATGACTTTTTGGATGACGACTTGCGGATCAACCAAAGTTAAATGAACGGTATGCTTGCCGGCCGTGACTGTTTTTTTAGAACTCTTCAAGAAGTGGGCATTGTAGAGGACACTGTTTTCCCAATCGGGCGAATCCTGCTCGCCGTCTTGTTCCAAGTTGCCGGCAGCCACAACTTCTGGTTTTTCGTCATCGATCGATAAACCTAAGCGCATTCCTCTATCGGGATCAAAGTTTAATGACGGAGCGGTTACGACATAGATGGTCATTTCCGTCTCCTCTCCTAAGACGATGTCATACGACAGACGCGGCGCATCTTCAAGCAGATAATCTTTTTCGAGCTTTACGGGATAGATCGCTACCGAAGATTTCGTGCGCCCATAGTCCGGAAAAATCTGCCATTTATGTTTATCAGTTTCTCTTTTTTCGGTAAAGCCTTCCGCTTCAATGGCTATTTTTCCGGCAATTGGCACATACCCTCCTGCCAGCCGTTCTTTCGGATTGTGGACAGCAAACATAAGGGTCTCTTGTTTTCCAGATTCGTCTTGGATTGTTACTGCTGCTTCAACTGCTTGTCCAAACGGAACCTTTGGCCAATCCACTTTCAGCACTAAGCGCTGCTGAGTCAATAAGTCTGTCTCAGTGAAAGACAATGTCAGCCACTCCTGCTGGGTGTGGGCTTGCAGTCTTACCGGCTCCAGACCTTGGTTGTAGACTTCTACAGCGAGCGGTTTTTTGCTGTAGACATCCGTTTGATTGGTAGCCAACACTTTGGCCGCCCATGCCCCATCCGTCCATTCGCTTTCAGCTAACGTTTCGACTTCAGGCATCCGCAATTCTTCCGGCTGCTGCCAGTACGTATAACCGATGTGAATCTGGTCCATCATATGGTCCCATTTCCCATTGGCCACTCGCTTGTTGTAAGAAAAAGCAAGCTGTTTATCTTTTTCAAACAAGCGGCGGGCTTCTGCGGCCACTAAATTGGTCGCTGCACGCCCTTCAGCTTTGTACAATTTATTTAAATCGACTAGGAGCTGTAATTTCAGCACATTGTAAGAAGCCACTGCCGGGTAATAGCCGACTTGATAAAAAGCGTCTTTAGATGCATCAGGCAGTTTCTCTAACACTTTCTCTGCTAGCCTCACGGTCTCTTCAAATTCAGCCAAGACACGCTCCGCTTCATATTCTTTTTCCCAGCTGTAGGGTTCCACTAAGTTCAGGACTTCCGGTTTGATGCGTCCATTCAGCTTCATATAGTCGCGGATAACACGGGCGACATCCGCTCCGTGCGCTTCACCAAATGTGTATTCTGCCCATTCTCTGGCATAGATGTCTAGATTCTCTGGCTGAAAGGCCTCAACATCCCATGCCAGCCGGAGGAAAAATTCGGTCTGAAATTCCATCGGCTTCAAGTCGCCGACGTTCACAATCCACACTTCTCGTGCATCGTAGGCATACGCTTTCTGCATCTGTTCAAACGTCTTTTGAATGGGCACGGTGTTGACCCATTTGTAAGAACGGGGGCCGCCCACGTAATCAAAGTGATAATAAATCCCCGCACCGCCTTTGCGCTGGCGTTCTTCTTTGGTCGGAAGCCGGCGGATGTTGCCGAAGTTGTCGTCTCCCCACAGCAAAGTCACATCTTCCGGCACTTCCATGCCCGATTCATAATAGTCTTTCACTTCTTTATAGAGTGCCCACATCTGCGGCACCTCTTCGATTGAAACATCCCTCGTCTCTTGGATAAGCTTGCGCTGATCGTTGATAATTTTTTCCATTAAGGTTGTTTTCTCTTTAAAGGACATCTCCCCGCCCATCGGTTCATCCCCATCGCCGCGCATCCCTAAATTGATGATGGTTTCATAAGGTTTCGAGCGTTCAATGCCTGCTCGCCAAAATTCCTTTAGATAGTCTTCGTTCTCCGCATAATCCCACGGTCCTTTTTTATGGGCTTTCCAGTCGCCATGCGGCCGATCCATCGGTTCATGATGAGAGGTGCCGATCACCACTCCGTATAGATCAGCGGTGACGATATTTAAAGGGTCATCTTCATAAAAGGTACTGTCCCACATCGCTGGCCAGTGGTAATTGCCTTTCAGGCGCAGCGTCAATTCGAAAATCTTTGCGTAAAACTCATGCGTAAAATCGGGAAAATGCGTGCGCACCCAAGTCATCAACGAAGGGCCTTCATCGTTTAAGAAAAATCCCCGGTACTTTACACTCGGCTCCCCTTTCAGTACGCTGCCTTTGGTGATGTAGACTGCCTCATGTTGCTTAATGGGGACATCCATCCACCAATACCAAGGCGACACGCCCATTCTTTCCGTGATATCGTAGACGCCGTAAATAGCGCCGCGGTTATCGCTCCCTAAAATCAGCACACTTTCTGCATCGTGCCCTGGCAGCTGGTGGGTTTGGATAAGAAAAGATTCCCATTTGCCTTCGAGCTCTGAAGTGTCCACCTCTAAGGCCGCCAGCAATGTCTGATTGGCGAGCGTTCCTATGATAATCGCGGGTGTATCCGGAAGCTGATTTGTCATTTTAGTTTCTTGTCCAGTCACCTTTTGAATGTCCTTTTGCAGATCGGCAGCAACTCGCCGGACACTTTTGTGCTCTTCTTCCATGACAACAATAGGCAGTGCTTGGTTTTGAGTAGCTATCGCTATTGCATCTTCGGCTGGCTGAAACTGAATATAGTCTGAATCAAAAAACATAGGTTCCTCCAAATGTATTATTTAAAAAGCTAATAAAAAAAGACAGCTGTTAAGAAGCTCCAATCACGTCTGATTCTTGCTTCTTAAGGGAGCCATCTCCTGGTGTAACGATTCAATTCAATCATTTTGTCAGTCTTGTGTGTAATCGTCGTCCGTATGACGCCATTTTGTCCAATGATCTCTAGTGTCTTCTTCCTCTTCGTAACGGAAGTAATCGAAATCAGCTGCCAAGCGCCGGCCGCTTGTATCGATACTGCTCATCCCGACAAACGCACCGGTAAAGAAACCAGATTCTTGGATATATTCATCCGAAAGCTTCCAGGAATCCAGCTCTACTGGAATGGTCTCCCACGACTCGCCGTCAAAGGAATAGCTGTACTGGTACGTGTACTGGTTGACATTGACTTTAAACCACACGTATTCCGCCTCTTCCGGTACGGAAATAACTTCCTTGCCTAGCGGATTGGTCACTTCATTTCTTTCTGAAACATACAGATCAATTATGCGGCCTTTCTCTTCATCCCAAGTCACATGGACACTGGACCAGTTTTTCGTATTGTAGTAATTCACTAGGCCCGCTTGCTGCTGGAATGTTTCCGGGTGGTAAGCCACTTTCGTTTCCGCTTCAAATTCAAAGGCTTGCCAGCGTCTGGCGACCAGTGCTTGCTTATGCAAGTTTGAAAAACCACCTGCGCCATAGAGTCTGAGATGCCCTGGACGATCCGTTAGAGAACCGAATTCGGTATATGGAATCCGCAGTGTCTGCCACTGTCCGCCTAACTCTTCTCCGTCAAAGTCATCGACCACTGGGAAATCGGGTGCCCATGTCTGTTCGGGAAGATCTGGAGCTTCCACATAGACCTTTGGATAATTGCCATCCACAATATACGGCCAGCCCTCTTTCCATTCCACTTTCTGAATGGCTGTTTCTCGTCCCAATTGACTGTAGCCGCGGTCTGGCAATAAGACTGCACCTGGGGCTTTGGTCGGGCGACTGGTTAAGTGCGCAAAGTACCATTCACCGTTTTGCGTTTCCACAAACGAACCATGTCCGGCACGCTGCAAGGCAATCCGCGGGTGATACCAAGAAGAAATCAGCGGATTATCTGGATGGTTTTCATAAGGGCCCTTGATGTTTTTCGAACGCGCCAGCGAGGCATGGTGTTCGTACATCGTTCCGCCCTCAGCAGTTAACAGATAATAGTAGCCATCCATTTGATAGAGATGCGGCGCTTCTACAAGCCCGACTTCTGTTCCATGGTAGATGATTTCCGCATCTCCGATAAGTTTTCTTTCTTCATGATCATACTCTTGCAGGACAATGCCGCCGAATTCATGCTTGCCCACCCGGTGGTCCCACAGCATGTTGACCAGCCATTTACGGCCGTCTTCATCATGGAATAGGGACGGGTCAAAACCCGATTGATTCAAATAAATGGGTTCACTCCACTCGCCATCGATGGTCTCAGATGTCGTCAGATAATTGGTCACATCTTTGTAAATCCCGCCCGTGACTTTCACGTCGGAATAAATGAGCCAAAACTGTCCATCCGCATAACTTAATTGAGGCGCCCATACCCCGCCGGAGTCAGGATTGCCTTTCATATCCAGCAATTCCACCCGGTCTAGCGGACGAGCCACTTGCCGCCAATTTTTCAGGTCTTTTGAATGATAGATGACAACTCCTGGGAACCACTCAAAAGTAGATACGGCAATATAATAATCGTCACCCACACGGCACATGCTCGGGTCTGGGTTAAAGCCTTTCAAAATAGGGTTTTTAATTTTTGTCATAGATGATTATCCTCCAATTTAATTGTTAAATTGTTTCATTTTCTTCTTCCGTGAAGTTCTCTTTCACATGTTTCAGAATGCGGTAATTGTATAAAACAATAAAGTAAGAGACGAGAGCCGGCAGCACAAACAGCAGCCACTCGGACACATAAACCATTAAAACGGCAAGAATAAAACCAACCAGCAGATTGCCAATGGTGAGCTGAAATCTGGTGACAAAATAATACAGGCCTAATTTCAGCAGATCTTTATAGCGGAACTCAAATTTCATCTGGATCAGAAACAGAGGGATCAAGTACAAAGTCAGGAGCACCATTAAAAAGACAAACAGGTAGCCAAACACCCAGCCGCCTTCGAGAATATTAAAATAGTAATTCATATTCACAAAGCCAAGGTAAGACAAAATGAGATACGGCAGCCACAGTTTTAAGGAGTCGCCAAAGTTTTTACGGTAATAGCGGAAAAAATCTCTGCGCGGTTCCGAAAAATCGTCGGTTTCAATGACACGAATGGTGGCCGCAACTAACGCACCAATCGCCGGACCTAATGGAATGCTTCCAATTAAGTACCACACAATATTGGCCATCGATGTTTCTGCAAACAGAAAAAAGAACAGCAAAGGAATAAAGTGTAAACTAAACCAAATGGTTATAATGAAAAACCACGAGACATTTTGTGTTATTTTATAAAACCGATTATTGGCTAAATCAGCATTCGGATCGCCAGCCATATGTTCCCTCCTCGTCTAAAGCTTTTCTTTTTAGTGCATGAAACACTCTTATGTACATAATAAGCCAAACAGTTATCCTCTATCCTGTCTGTTGAAAGCCAGTGACAGAGAATAACTATTTGCCTTGATTATGATAGAATAATTCGTTTTACTTCTCTAATTATTCGATGAATCGCTTGGTTTTATTCAGCATCGGTTTGATTTTCTTGGAAGTTTCTGTAAGCGCCGTTAATGATTTCCAAGTATCCTTCAACGTTTTGGTTCTCCAAGGCAGCCATGAATTCATCCCACTGGTCTAAGCTGTATTGACCGGTAATGAAGCGCAGCGTGTACGTTTGTGTTGTATCTTGCAGCGGCGTTCCCATTAATGACAGCTGTTCTTGTTCAGCAGGGCTGAGTGGATAGTTCGGGTTAGGCTCCACTACTTCACGTGTTTCATTAGTGACGTCTTGGAAGTCGATTTCTTCTTGGTCCATGACCGATTGCAGCAGCTCATTTGGTCCACCTGTCGCAATAATCCCGTTACGGAAACCATGATCGACTTGTAAATCTTCTGTACCCCCTGGATTCAAGCCGAGATAGTCGATCGGGTCAAGCGGACGGTAACCGCCTGCTACTTCCTCTGTTTTCTCAAAGGTGTTGCCTTCTTCTCCCCACCAAGCTAATTCGTTTCCTTCATCACTGTAGTAGAGCCAGTCAACAAATTGCAAGAGCGCTAAGAAATCCTCGCGTTCAGCTACATCCGCAGCGAACATCACTCCTGCTACCCAATGCTGTCCGCCTACTAAAGGTCCTGCAGGTCCCTCAGGAGAGATGATTTTTCCGATTTCATACGCATCTTCCCCATGGATGCCAGCCATTGATTCTCTTTGCTGGATAACCGTCTGTGAGTTGGCTGAAATGACATAGGATTCTGCATTGTTAAAGGCATTCTGTGCTTGCTCATCTTCTTGAGTGAATGATTCTGGATGCATCAGACCTTCATCGACTAGACCGGCAAAGTACTCAACCATGTCGTAGTAGCCGTCTTCCATCGGTGCATACTTGAATTCATCCGCTTCTTCGTCAAAGATAACCCCGTCGCCGAAGCCCCAGCCGCCAATGGTGCCAAATGAGTGAGAAGCGTAATTCAGTAAAGCTTCACCTTTCCATTGGTCGTTGAATGGGATGTTCCCAGTTTCATCACGTAAGACAATTAAAGCTTCTCTTAACTCTTCCCATGTCGTCGGATCTTCTAAATCATATTCATCAAACACGGTCCGATTAATCATTAAAGTATAGTCGTGACGAACATTTTCCTCAATGCCTGGAAGAATGTAGTATTTGCCATCTTCTTGGCGCAAGATATCAAAATCATCTTCTAATTCCCACTCTTCAATGCGCTGAGATAAGTGAGGCATTAAATGAACATAGTCTGAGATGGGAAGGAGTGCGCCTGAAGCGACGAATTGTGCTTCTTCTCCTGGATAAGTATTGGCAATAATGTCCGGCGCATCTCCGGCAGCGATCAATACTGAACGGCGCTCAGCAAAATCAGATAAAGGAACAATAACGTTGTCAAAGGTAACATTGGTCTGCTCTTCTAACATTTGGTAGAAGGTCCAATTTTCGTCAATGGGATAATTCGGGTGATCACGGTAAAGGAAACTAAATTCTAACGGTTCTTCTGAAGTAAATGTGTCACCGACTTCAAAATTTTCCATCGCATTTTGAGTGCCGACATCTTCTTCAGTCACTTGTGCGCCGCCATTTGTATCTGTTGCCGAATCCGTGCCTGTTTCGCCTCCGCATGCGATGAGTAACGCTGCTGTCGCTAAAGTTAAACCAGATAATAATTTTTTCTTAAAGGATAATTCCATTTTTCTTTCCTCCTAAATGTATCGTTCCATTTTAATCAAGTAATGCCTGTTTCCGTGTATAGGGCGCCTCTTCCCCCATCTTTTTACAGTGTGTTTAATGGTCATCAGAAATGGTTTGGTGTTTCTACTTGTTCAAGCGAGTGTTTTCAAGCGTTCAATTATTCTTTAACAGATCCCAGCATAATTCCGCTTACAAAATACTTTTGAACAAATGGATAAACCACAATAATCGGCAGCATCGAGAGGACCATGGCGACTGAACGAACGTTTGAAGCAATTTGTGTACTTCCAGCTTCTGCAGCGGCTGCCTCACCCGTAGCCGTAGCTCCTGAAATCAAGTTTCTTAAGAAGAGCGAGACCGGGAAAAGTTCCCAATTGTTTAAGTACATGAAGGCTTCCCACCAAGCGTTCCAATAAGCTACAGCATAAAAGAGGGTCATCGTTGCCAAAATGGGTTTAGACAAAGGCAGCACGATTTTAAACAAAATACCGTACGTTGACATGCCGTCAATTGAAGCGGCTTCTTCTAATGCATCCGGAATCCCTTCAAAAAAGGATTTCATAATCAGCATGTTATAAATACTGAGTGCCCCGGGCAAAACAACCGCCCACATCGTATTGGTGATTTCTAATGTGTTGTTGTATAAAATATACGTCGGGATAATTCCGCCGCTGAAAAACATAGTAAAGATGGCGAAACCGACCCAAAAACCTTTTCCTTTTAAGCGTGTCTTTGGTTTCGACAACACATAAGCAAGTAGAGTGGTCAATGTTAAAGCGAGTGCTGTTCCTACAATCGTGTAGAGAAAAGTATTTCGGTAGTGAATCCAGAAGCGTTCATTCTGCAACACCGCTCGGTACGTCTCAAAGTTAAAGCCTTTTGGCAGCAGGAAAACATCTCCGGCTGTAATATACGCTTCACTACTAAACGACTGAGCCACTAAGTTTAAGAATGGGACAAGTGTCAGAATGATAATGACAAGCATTAAAAGAGCATTAAATATTCGAAACACTTTATATTCTTTTGTATTATTCAGGTTCATCTTTTTTTGTCTCCTCCTCTTACCATAGACTTCTGTCTGTTAGTTTTCTTGATAGCAAGTTCGCGCCCATGACTAAGATGAAGCCAATCACTGCTTGAGTTAAACCAATCGCAGTCGCATAAGAGAAGTTCGCACTTCCTAAACCGACACGGTAAAGATAAGTCGAGATAACATCTCCGGTTTCATAAGTTAACGGGTTGTAAAGCAAGAAGACTTTCTCGAAACCGACATTTAAGAAACTGCCGATATTTAAAATCAGTAGGGTAATCACGGTTGGTAAAATACCTGGAATCGTCACGTGCAGGGTTTGTTTGAATCGGCCTGCGCCGTCAATGGCGGCTGCTTCGTAAAGGTTAGGATCGATATTTGTCAATGCGGCTAGATAAATAATGGAACTCCAACCGGTTCGCTGCCACGTATCCGATGCCACATAAATCGTTCTAAACCAGCGTGCATCTTGTAAGAAAATAATCGGATCGATTCCGAAAAGCCCTAAAATCTGGTTCACTAAACCTGTTGCAGATAACATTTCCATAATCATACCCGCTACAATAACCATTGAGATAAAGTGCGGCAAGTAGGAAGTCGTCTGCACAAATTTCTTAAATTTC
>CAZKSU010000036.1:4608-14085 GCA_964555455.1 uncultured Carnobacteriaceae bacterium | reverse complement strand
TCATCCCGCGTCCAGCCATTGGGAACAAAACTGACTCCGCGCTCATCATACTCTTCATCTTGGTTGCGCAGAATGTTGACGGCTTGCAGTCCGCGTCCGAAACCGAGCGCCAGTTCTTTGTCATAGTCGTAGCCATAGGACCAGTCCCATAGCTGAGACAAGAGAATGCCTACAATACCCGCCACGTAATAAGTATATTCGTCTAAGTCTTCTTTTGTTTGGACATCCCAATTTTTCTCTGCCCATTTGCCCATTCCGTAAGCCATTTCTGCCCCTGTTTCACGAATTAAGGGTTCAGCGCCTTCCGGGCTCGCTTCCAACCAGTCAACCAATCGTATAGAGACTTCTGGAAGCTGATCTTTAATCGGACCGATAATCGCAAAATATTCCTCTTGAGTGAACGGTTTTTTGAACAATTCAGCCAGCTGCGCCAAAATAACTTTCTTTGTGTTGTTAGGCAGAGCTTCATGGTCTTCAATTTCATCAATTGCCCGGTAAACGAGGTAAGCAGAAGCTACCGCGTGACGCAAATCTTTCTTCAGTAATTTGATTGGAATATAAAAAGTGCGACTGGTTTTCTTCAGCATATTAATCGCATCTTTGGGGAATTTCTCTCGCATCTATCATCATTCTCCATTTCTTTATTGGTAGTGTATACTCATTATATAGGAAGAATAGGAAGAACAGGAATGATTTCAGATTATTTCTTTAATTTCTGCTGTTTCTAAAAAATACTGGCAATTTTCCACACAGGACGAATAAAATAAGATGAAAAGAGAGGTGATAAGATGACGGTTGAATGGTGGACAGGCGCCGAACGTTTTTATGAACTTTGGGTTTTTGTATGGGGTCTTTTATTTTTGTTGGCTTTGATTGGGCTCGTATTTGTCTTCACTTATGCCAAAAAAGACAACCGAAAAAAGCCCATGCGCATCTTGATGGGACTGTTAGCACTGGTGGGGCTTCTCAGCTTGAACGGGCATAGGAAGTATCATTTCTATCTAGAACAAGCTAGATACAGTAACCCCTTAATCCGGGACCGTGAACCAAAACTGAATACTTATCAGTATTATGGCGAAACAGAAGAACTGATCTATTCTCAATTAAACGGCATAGATTCCCTTCGAAAAATGGTCTTATATGAAGAAGAACCGGTTACTGTCCCTTTGATTTACTTAGGCCAAGATGAAAATTTCCATTACTTTGAACACCCTGAGGGCCACCTTTTCAAACAGACATTGAAAATAACCTTCAGTGAGACCGCCGCTCAAACCCAATTAAAAGGAAGCCGTTTTACACTGAAGGACGAAGCCTTCAGAGAAATTGGCTTCAAAAATCCGGAACCTATTATGTATGAGGCCATTGAAATCCCAGTCGCGGAACAAGAGAAAAGGTTCGGTGCAGAAGAGAAAGAAGCGTTTATTCCGAGAATAGAGGATACCCTTCCGGACTGGAACTTTTAAACGATCCTCATAAAATTCTAATTATCCAAAGATGATTTTTCGAAAAAAGCCCTATGCAACAGGGTTTCTAATGCCAACCTTACTAAATTAGAGAAAAATTAAAATAAAGTTACAAAAAAGCATTGCATTCTAATAAATGAGTGATATAATACAATTTATACTTTTAAAAGCGAGGAGAACTTCATATGACTAGCCATTCTTTCGTAGTATTATTAATTATTGAGTAGGACTTAGATTATTTTTTGC
The DNA here is from genome assembly GCA_964555455.1 of uncultured Carnobacteriaceae bacterium. Taxonomy (GTDB): domain Bacteria; phylum Bacillota; class Bacilli; order Lactobacillales; family Carnobacteriaceae_A; genus Atopostipes. Next base: position 12,376 of record CAZKSU010000036.1, on the reverse strand, counting down.
AAAATAATTTGGGTCCTGTTCATAATTGATAATAAAGAATGGGGCTTGAAGTTAAGATAAAGAGCTGCCATTAAAAAATAATGGGAGCTCTTTTCTTTTCAGACAGATTAAAAGTATAGGCACTTATTTCTAATTTCTTTCAAAAAACATTCCGTAGGAGGAAAAATAATGAAAAATAAATGGATGAAGCGATTTGCTAAGATGTTGACAGTTGGGGCGGCAGGACTTGTATTAGCTGCTTGTGGGAATGAAGAAGCTTCAGGCGATGAAAGTGGAGCTGCCGGTGATGATTCTTCCGTGAAGTTTGGTTTAGTTACTGCATTGACTGGAGGAGCATCCGCTTATGGGGTGTCGATTGATGAAGGGGCAAGATTAGCCGTTGAAGAAATTAATGCAGAAAACCCTGACCGCCAAATTGATTTTATCATTGAAGACGAAAAAGGCGAGAAAGACGAAGCCATTAATGCAATGAATAAATTGATTCACCAAGATCAAGTATTAGCGATTCAAGGGCCAATGCTGACAGGAACGATGTTTGCTGGTGGACCCGTTGCGCAAGAAGCAGGAGTCGTTTCTCTTGGAACTTCCACAACAGGTGACGGTATTACAGATATTGGAGACTACATTTTCCGTAATGCAGTACCAGAATCTACAGCGGTAGCCGAAGCGGTCCGTCAAGCACATGAAGCACTCGGTTTTGAAACAGCGGCTATTTTCTATTCACAAAACAACGACCAAATGGTGTCTGTAAACAATACATTGGAAGATGTCTTTGAAGAAGTGGGTGTCGAAGTGGTTGCCTCTGAAACATTCTCAGATGGAGACACAGACTTCTCGGCACAGCTGACTAATATCCAGGCAACAAATCCTGATGTCATTGCAATTGCTTCTTTATTGCAAGAAGGATCCGTTATTATGACCGCAGCACGTAACATGGGCTTGGACCAGCCAGTTATTGGTTCAAACGGTTTCAACGCGCCGGCATTTATTACACAATCTGAAGAAGCAGCAGATGGAACGATTGTTGGAACACCATGGTTCCCAGGACGTGATTCGGAAATTACACAAAACTTCAACGAAGCCTTTGAAGCAGAGTATGGCTACAGCCCAGACCAATTTGCCGCACAGTCTTACGACGGTATCCACATGCTTTACCAAGCTTGGGTAGACTCAGGTTATACTCAAGACCGTGCAGAATTCCGTGATGCATTGGCAAACATTTCCAACTTTGAAGGGGTAACAGGTCCTGTTTCGTTTGATGAAAACCGTGACCCAGTTGCAGAAGTTCAAGTGCTGAAAGTTGAAAATGGAGAGTTTGTTCCATTAGAAAAGTAAGTGATAGAACAAAAAAGGACTGGGGCTGCAATCCTTGTCCTTTTTTTAACTAGACGGATAAGGGACTCTATAAAACCCTTAAATGCAAGTAGAACAGCTGAGCTTCTGGCTTCGTTCCCGCTGAACTCGCCATTCAGCAAGTTTGTTCTTAAAAAGGAGGAAATAAGGCGTGTTTTTACAACAATTAGTTAATGGATTAACAATCGGAAGTACCTATGCCATTTTCGCTGTGGGATATACCTTGATATTAGGTGTTCTGGGCGTCATCAATATGGCGCACGGTACAGTGTTTATGCTTTCTGCCTATACGGGCTTACTCGTCGCAAGTTATTTCAGCACGAACATTGTGGTGATTATTCTTTCGGCCATGTTGGCTGGTGCCTTGATGGGTATGTTATTAGAATTTTTCGTGTTTCGGCCAATCAGTGCTCGGAACGCAGGGCCAATGGCGTCATTAATCGGGACGATTGGTATATCAATCTTTCTGCAAAGTTTTGCAGAAAAAATGTTTGGAGCACAGACACAGCAATTTCCTTCTGGAATTATTGAAGGTACGCTTACGCTAGGAAGTGTACGTATTAGCTACATTCAAATTCTTAGTTTTTTCACGGCAATTCTTTTGATGGTGATTATCGGTTACTTTATTAACCGCACAAAAACAGGGCGGGCCATTCGGTCTACCGCCGAAAACCCAGAAGCAGCTTCATTGCTTGGGATCAATACGAATAAGATCACTTTAATCACCACCATGCTGTCTTCTGCCTTAGCCGGTGTTTCAGGCGTCTTGATCGGCATTATGTACAATGCGATTGAGCCGACCATGGGCTCCCCGATGAGTTTCAAAGGGCTGGCCGTTATCATCTTTGGTGGTTTAGGCGACGTGAAAGGGGCCGTTATCGGCGGTTTCATTCTTGGCTTAACGGAAGTATTTACTGTGGCTTTCGGCGTATCGCAATTCAGAGATGCGGTTGCCTTTGTTTTAATTATTATCATCTTATTTTTCAGACCTCAAGGGCTCTTTGGAGATAGCAGAAAGGGAGGACGAGTATAATGGACTTTTTAAATCCGTATTACCTGCAAGTCATTGTTTTCGCATTAATCAATGTCATTAATGCGCTCAGCGTCTTCTTTGCGCTATCGACCGGCCAGATTTCACTAGGAACTGCTGGTTTTATGAGTCTTGGGGCTTACACATCCGCTGTTTTGACGATGCAATATGATGTCCCAATGTTTGTGACGGTTCTTGTCGGCGGCGTTTTAGCGGCTATCGTTGCCGTCTTTATTGGCAGCCTGACGACCCGTTTAAGTGGTTTGTATTTAACCATTGCGACAATTGGTTTCAGTGAAATTATTCGAGTATTATTCTTGAACTGGGATTTTGTAGGCGGAGCACTCGGTCTGAACGGTGTTCCTTCACTCGGAAACGAAGTAACTAACGCCTTGGCGGCGGCCGGTATTCTTGAAACGCTTCATCTGAATTATGCGCAGCTGCAGAATATGGTGCAGATTGTGATCTTGCTGCTGATGATCGTGGTGATTGTCCTGATTTGGAACAGCCTCCATCAATCAAAAGTAGGACGCGCCTTTTCCGCTGTGCGTGCGGATGAATATGCTGCGGAGCTTTCAGGAATCAATGTCGCTCACTATAAAATGATTTCTTTTGTATTGAGCGGTTTGATTGCAGGAATCGGCGGCGCCTTTTACGCCCATACGTATTCATCGATTAACCCGAATGATTTTTCATTCGGAAAATCGGTCGATAACTTGCTGTATGTTGTTTTCGGAGGAAGTGAAGTCGTCGGCGGTCCAATCTTTGGTTCTGTTTTCTTAACCATTGTTCCCGAACTGCTGCGTGATATTGCCGACTACAGGGAAATGATTTATGGTATTTTACTTCTGATCATGATGATTTTCCGTCCGCAAGGAATCATTACCAAGAGTTTAATGAATAAATTAACCCCTTTTAAAGGCCGGCAAAAAGAAACAAAAAAGGAGAGTGAGGAGTCATGAGTCTTTTAAGATTAGATAATGTCCGTAAAGAGTTTGGAGGGCTCGTTGCTCTTCGGAATGTCGACTTCCATGTCAATGAAGGAGAGATACTGGGAATCATCGGCCCTAACGGAGCAGGGAAGACCACGCTCTTTAACGTCATCACAGGTGTTTATGAATTAACTGAAGGAGAGATTACTTTAGACGATGAAGATTTAGCGCCTTTTAACATGCATCAGATTGTGCAAAAAGGCGTTTCGCGCACGTTTCAAAATATCCGCTTATTTGAAGGGATGTCGGTGATAGAAAATCTGGTCGTCGGCATGCATACAAAATTAGAAGCCAATTTCTTCCAATCCGTTTTTCCTTCTAAAAAAGAAAAAGAAGAAGAGCGTAAAGCGTACGAAAAAGCTTATGAACTTCTCGAACTGGTCCGGTTAGAAGACAGCGCAGATGTCGTAGCCACAAGTTTATCCTATGGCCAGAAACGCCGCTTAGAGATTGCACGAGCGATGGCGGCCTCTCCCAAAGTATTGCTCCTTGATGAACCGGCTGCTGGTATGAACGACAGCGAGTCGAGAAAATTAAAAGATCTCATTCAACAAATCAACGAAGAGTACGATATAACGATTGTAGTCATCGAACATGACATGAATCTGATGATGAGTGTTTGTGACCGCATGATTGTTTTGAATTTCGGAGAAAAAATTGCCGAAGGTCTGCCAAGAGAAATTCAAGACAACCCAGTTGTTATTGAGGCTTACTTAGGGGAGGACAACTAATATGTTATTGGAATTCAAAAATATAGTAGCGGCTTACGGCAACATCACAGCCCTAAAAGATATCACATTTCATGTAGAAGAAGGCCAAGTTGTTTCTCTTATCGGTGCCAATGGGGCCGGGAAAACATCTACGATGCGCACAATTACTGGGTTGCTTAAACCCTTAGAAGGCCAGGTCTATTTTAACGGGGAAGACATTACTGGTTTACCGGCTCACCAGCTCGTCTCCAAAGGCATTTCATTGGTTCCAGAAGGCCGGCAAATTATTGAAGGCTTAACGGTCTATGAAAACTTAGAAATGGGTGCATATCAGCGAAAAGATAAAGACGAGATCAGAGAGGATATCGACCGAATCTATTCGATTTTTCCCATTTTAAAAGATCGGAAAGACCAATTGGGCGGAACCTTGTCTGGTGGACAGCAGCAGATGTTAGCCATTGGGCGATCTCTGATGTCTCAACCGAAACTCCTCCTTTTAGACGAGCCTTCGATGGGGCTGGCTCCGCTGATCGTAAAAGAGATTTTTGAAATCGTGAAACGCATTAATGCACAAGGCACTACGGTGCTGCTTGTGGAGCAAAATGCGAAAAAAGCACTAGAAGTGGCTCATTATGCCTATGTTTTGGAGACGGGGTCAATGGTTCTTGAAGGACCCGCAAATGAAATGATGAATAATCCGCGAGTCAAAGAAGCCTATTTAGGCGGCCAGTAACTCTATTTTACGGTTGACCAGAGATTCAAAGGAGCGCTGCCATGCAGTGCTCTTTTTTTATGAAAAACCATAAATTTTCTCTAGTGATTCACTATTTTAAGGGCCAAAATATGGTAAACTTTAACGAATACATCAAACGAAAAAGGTGGGAAGAAAGATGAGAAAAATCAAGCGGCTTATCGGAATGGTGGTCGGCTCTACGTCTCTCTTGACGGTTGTCGCAACCTTGGGAATTGGGAACTTTTTTATTCGCTATGCGTTAGTCCCCAATCAAGGAGCAGAAGAAAGAGAAGCAGCGGCTGAGGTTTTGCCGCAAGGGGTCGAATCGCAAAAACAGAATGTCGTCTCCACCATTGAGAACAATCGCCGTTTAGAATTCCAGGCAGCTGCTGCTTGGCACGAAGACACTCTGTCACAAATGAAACCTGTTCACATCACAAGCAAAGAAGGCTTTACTTTAACGGGGCATGCCTATTTTCAGGAAGAACCATCCAAGCAGTGGGCCGTATTATCTCATGGCTATCAAGGAACAGAAGAAGGAATGCATCCAATAGCCCGCCACTATTATGAAGCAGGCTACAATATTCTCACCTATGATCAGCGAGCGATGGATGACAGCGAAGGTGAATATATCACCATGGGGATTAAGGAAAGTGATGACTTGATTCTATGGTTAGAGGCACTTTTAGCAGAGCATCCGCAGGCTGAAATTGTGACCCATGGCGTTTCTATGGGGGCAGCAACTGTTTTGATGGCCTCAGGGCAAACCCGGTTTCCGGGCGCTGTAAAAGCGGTAATTGCCGATTGCGGCTACAGCAGTGTATGGGGCGTCTTTGAATCCGAACTTTACCAGCGTTTTAAACTGCCGGACTTCCCCTTCTTGCATATGGCTGCCCTAGTGGGGCTTCCCCGTGTAGATATCAATCTATTCAATGAAGAAGGCGATGTCGCTTACCATACGAGCCAATCCGCCACACCTACTTTATTTATCCACGGGACAGCGGATGATTTTGTGCCTTACCCAATGGTGAATGATTTATATGAGGCGCATCCCGGTGAGGAAAAAGAATTATATACTGTAGAGGGCGCAGGACATGCGGAAGCCCAATACATGCAGCCCGCGGAATACTTCCACACTATTTTTGATTTTATTGAACAAGCTAAGGATTAAATCTTTTATAAAGACCAAAAAAAGCATGATGGAAGGGATTGTTTTCCTCTTTCGTCATGCTTTTTTATTTGCTTATAAAATTTTACCCAAGAAGTCTTGAGTCCGTTCATGCTCAGGATGGTTAAAGAGTTTTTCTGGGATAGCTTCTTCCACAATCACTCCATCATCCATAAAGATCACTCGGTCGCCCATTTCACGTGCGAAGCCCATCTCGTGCGTAACGACGACCATGGTCATGCCGGATCTTGCCAAATCTTTCATCACATCTAACACTTCTCCGATCATTTCCGGATCCAGTGCACTGGTCGGCTCATCAAACAGCATCACATCCGGGCTCATAGCAAGGGCACGAGCGATGGCTACACGCTGTTTCTGGCCGCCGGATAGAGAATCAGGGTAGGCGTCGAGTTTATCTTCTAAGCCAACTTGTCGAAGTAAGGCCTTCGCTTTTTCATCCGCTTCACTTTGTGATTGGCCTAACACCTCAACAGGTGCTAATGTAATATTTTCTCTAGAGGTGTAGTGAGGGAATAAATTAAAGTCCTGGAAGACCATTCCGACATTCTCTCTGGCAGCATCAATATCGATGGACGGGTCTGATATATTGTCGCCAGCTACGATGATTTCTCCGCTGTCAATTTCTTCTAACCGGTTTAGACAGCGCAAAAAAGTGGACTTTCCGGAACCCGAAGGGCCGATGACAACCACAACTTCCCCTTTTTCTACTTCTAAATCGATGCCTTTGAGGACTTCGTTGTCGCCAAAACTTTTATGCAGATTTTTTACCTGAATGAGAGACATTCTATCTATCCTTTCTTTTGCTATGCTCACTTCTTTATTTCTCTTGATATTCGCTGCTTCTATTGCCTGTTTATTATCTCTTTTTGGGTAGCTACTCCATCAAACTTTTTAAACTCCAATTATTTCCTAATGGTATACTCATTTATTGTACCACAGTCTGGATAAAGTATGAAACGGTGCTCTTTTTATCTAAACAATGACAAGAAAAAAATTGCTGTAACTGCTCACTGTATAAAGGGTTCTAACGCGTAAGAGTTGTAGAAATATCGAATAGGTCATAAACTATAATTAGTTCATGATGAGTGGATTTGACTAGACATTACTTAAGGAGGAAACAAATTGACAACTGAGACGATCAAGAAAGATTTAATGAACCGTTTAGAGGAAAAACAAGAGCGAATCATTGAAATTCGTCGTTATTTACATGCACATCCGGAATTATCCTTCCAAGAGACAGAAACAGCTAAATATATTTCAGATTTTTATGAAAGAAAAGATTGCGAGGTGCGTACAAATGTAGGCGGCAACGGAGTTGTGGTCACAATTGATACAGGAAAACCAGGTAAAACCATTGGTATTCGCGCCGACTTTGACGCTTTGCCGATTACTGAAGAAACCGATTTGCCCTTTGCTTCAAAGAACCCTGGGGTAATGCATGCCTGCGGACACGATGGACATACCGCTTACATGCTTGTTCTAGGAGAAACCCTGATTGAGATGAAAGAAGAGCTGCAGGGAAAAATCGTCATCTTGCACCAGCATGCGGAAGAACAGCCGCCAGGAGGCGCTATTTCGATGATTGAAGATGGGGCCTTAGATGGGGTGGACAATGTATTTGGAATTCATGTCATGTCGGATATGGAAACGGGGAAAATTTACTATCGCCCGGGGAATGTCCAAACCGGCCGAGCCTATTTTAAAGCAACCATTAACGGAAAAGGAGGACACGGCTCTTCGCCGCACAAAGCAAAAGATGCG
>CAZKSU010000036.1:0-4598 GCA_964555455.1 uncultured Carnobacteriaceae bacterium | reverse complement strand
GGTGAGCCGTGCCTTGAACCCCTTCGATGTAGGCTCTGTCACGATTGGGAACTTTGACGGAAAAGGCTCATTCAACGTCATCAAAGATAAAGTGACGCTTGAGGGAGACGTGCGCGCCATGTCAGACGAAGGCAAGGCAATCATTGAAAGAGAGATCCGTGCAAAATTAGACGGTATCAGCGCAATGTTTGATGTCACGTATGATTTAGACTATAAAGACGACTACCCCGTTCTCTACAATGATCCGGCCCTTACCCAATTTGGGGCAAAAGTCTTGAAAGATACGGACATTCCTGAAGTAGAGGGAGTAGAAATCACAGAACCGCTGCCTCCTTCAGAGGACTTTGCTTATTATGCGAAAGAACGTCCAAGTATGTTCTTTTATGTAGGGGCGAAACCAGAAAGCGGAGAAGCTTTCCCGCACCATCATCCCAAATTTGACATTAATGAAAAGTCCCTGATTATCTCTGCGAAAGCGATGGGTGCGATTGTAGTCGATTATCTATTTGATGAAAATCAATAACCGTCTCTGTTCATCGGTTCATATCGAAATTAAAGAAAGAAGGGAAAACTTATGTTAGATGCAATAAAACGTATTCCGGCAGGCACTTTCCTCGTGCCTATGCTGACGAGTGCTCTGCTTTACACCTTGTGGCCGGATCTTTTCCAGATTGGCGGCTTAACAGAGCATATCTTCGGTGGAGCTGGTACAAATGGTTTAATCGGTGCGATCTGTTTTGCTTCCGGTACGGGGATTGACTTGAAGAAAATCGGCTACGCCTTAAAGCGGCAAGGCGTTTTGCTTGTGGCAAAGTTAGCCTTAGGAGTAGGAATTAGTTTACTTTATATCTCACTTTTTGGGCAAAGCGGGATATTAGGTGTAAGTGCTTTGGCTTTTACCATTACCGTCTGCTCAATTAATCCGGCTGTTTACTTATCTTTAATGCAGCAGTATGGAAGTAAACAAGATACTGCCGTTTATGGATTGACGGGACTCTTTAGTATTGCTGCTGTCCCGATGATTGTTTATGGAATTGCCAGCGGCGGTGGCATGGATTGGATGCCTGTTCTTTCTACCATTATTCCAATGGCTGCTGGAGTCGCTTTTGGGAATATCGATCCTAAATTTGCGGATTTCTTTATGCCTGCTTTGCCGGCCTTGACTTTCTTAATGGGCTGGAACCTGGGATATGGCTTGAATTTAATTGAATCTTTCCAAGCTGGGGTTGGCGGAATTGTTGTAACCATTATGTTTTACGTGGTGAACTTTGTCTTTATTGTAATTGACCGTTACCTGCTCAAGAACGATGGAACGGTGGGAGCGACTTTCCTGACAGTGGCTGGGCTTTCTGTTTCATCGGCCGGAATTTTAGGCGCCATTTATCCAGACGTTTTAGGTCCGTATGTTACAGCGGCAGCTTCACAAGTTCTCTTAGCCGTGGTCGTAACCAGTGTGATTACACCATTCATAGTTGCGAAGCTGTCAGGCAGAGATACGAATCATGCTGAACCAACCATTGATTTTCCGGAATCTTAAGCATTCAGTGAATAAAAGAAGAGGCGCATGATCGATCATGCGTCTCTGTTTGTCTAAGTCCGTCCGAAAGGATTCTGAAAAAAAGCTATGCTACAGTTAATGGGGAGAAATCTAGAGGAGGCAGATAGAATGTCAAAAGAAATACCGAACATTCAGTTGAATGATGGGCAAGAATTGCCGCACATTGGTTTAGGAACGGTGGGCATAAAAGGAAACAAAGGCGCCCTGGAAATTGTCGATGCGATTAAAGCCGGCTACCGTTTAATTGATACGTCCACCAACTATGACAATGAAGGGATTGTTGGAAAAGCTGTCCGTGAGTCTGGAGTGCCAAGGGATGAACTGATTATCAGCTCAAAGCTGCCTGGAAAGTATCACGATTTTGATTCTGCACTTAAAATAATCGAAGAACAATTGGCCCGCACAGGGTTAGATTATTTTGATAAATATTTGGTGCATTGGCCGAATCCGGATGACGGAAAATATGTTGAAGCTTGGAAGGCACTCATCCAAGCCCAGAAACTAGGCATGGTGAAAACCATTGGAGTATCGAACTTTTTAGAACATCATCTAAAAGATATCATTGATGAAACAGGAGTTACTCCGGCAACCAATCAAATTGAAATTCATCCGTACTTCCACAACAAAGAAAATGTGCAAGCCAATGAACAATTTGGCATTGTCACCGAGGCCTGGAGCCCGCTCGGACGTACGCTGAATGATGTCAAGCGCCATCCAGATCTGGTGGAGATTGGCGAAAAATACAATAAAACAGCACCGCAAGTGATTATCCGCTGGCTGTATCAGCGCGATATTCTCGCGGTGGTCAAGTCCGGAAACCCGGTGCATCAAAAAGAGAACTTGGCTATTTTTGATTTTGAGCTGACGGATGATGAAATGGAAAAAATATATGCTTTAGATAAAGGCGAAGAAGGCCGAGTAGAAGGTCAGCATCCAGATGAGTACCATGAGTATGTTTAATTGAAAATGGAAAAACGAACAGATGAGCAGTGGATGGCTGCTAAAGAACAAAAAAAACCACATTTTCCAAACCTATATCTTAGGTGGAAAATGTGGTTTATTCGTATGGACCTTGCTGGGCTCGAACCAGCGACCCCCAGCTTGTCGAGCTGGTGCTCTCCCTACTGAGCTAAAGATCCTTGACCAAGTTCTATTATACCAAAGTAAAATAAAAAAGCCAGTCTTTTTTTAAAATATCTGCTTTTTTAAAAAAGAGCTGGCTTTTTTCTATTCATCTGCTGCTGTTTTGTCCATGTTTTGTTTGATCCATTCAGCTATACTCAATTCCATTTTGACTTCACCGAGTGTGGGATGCGTCAGAGCTGCTTTTTGCAGTTTCTCATAATAGGCGAGAGCATTTTCTCTATGTTGCTTATGAAACCATTCGTACGCCATCAACGTCCGCTGATGATTAGGCCAACCTTTCACCCTCTCTGCATGTTTCAACAGTTCATCTGTATAGAGAGAGTGAATGATCTCTTCGCGGTTCTCTCCGATCAGCTCTAAAAACAGCCGTTCAAACTTTAATTCGTTTAAATACAAAGGCATCAGTTCTGCTTCATAGGGAGCAAAGTCATTTAACGTCTCCTTAGCTTGGACAAAGTCCTGTTTGTCTAGGTAATGATTATAGCGCAGCAGATGAATCGCTGCATTCAAGGGCTGATCAAGGTCCGTTTCTGCAAGACCTTCTAAATCATCTACAGCTAAATCCTTCGGTCGCTCTCCTTCAGTGAGGAGATGATTGGCCTGCAGCTGGAACCAGAAAGCATCACGCAAAGCCTTGTCTTCTTTCAGCACTCGAATGTTTTGCGCATCATTGGGGATACCGCCAATGGTCATTGGAATCCCATTCGTTGCGGCAGCCAGCAAGCCGCCTAAAATAAACCCAATAAGCGCAAGATTCAGCCAGAGGGTGAAACCAGCAGATAAGAAAAACACCGCTACCCCTGTGGTCATCAGGTTTAGCAAAACCCCGCCCAAGTTATAAAGCACAAATGGAAAGTTTCCATCATGATAAGCGGGCGGGCCCATCAAGCACTGTCCGCCGGTCCCGGGGATGGTATACTTTCCCGTCTTGAATTTCCCTTCTCTTTTAAGTAACACCGCGCTTCCTACGCGGAAAGAACTGAACTGATAGCCAGAAAGAAGCCCAAATATTAGATGGCCGGCTTCATGAACAATGATTTGTATCAAATAGCCGAAAAGTGTAAATAGAATCAGGACAGGGAAAATAAAAAAGAGGGCTCCACCGCTCATTTCAGGAAACCAATGGCTCAACAGATAGCCAATCGCAAAACCAATAGTGGCTGTCATGACAATACCGGCAATAAAACCTAGAAGTGGTTTAAAAGATTGTTTTAATTTTTCTTCCATAAGATGCATCCCTTCATTGTATAACTCCAGTATACACGAAAAAGAGTCAACAGCTTCCAGAGAATAGTGACGGAATTTCAAAATATGTCACATAATGCGAAAATATGTTATAGTGAGTGGAGTAAATAAACAAATTACAGAGGTGACACCATGAATTGGAAAATTGTAACAGACACCGGATCAAACCTTAGAGAAATCACTCACTTACCAGAAAATGTTGCATTTGATATAATCCCATTAATTTTACATGTAGACAATAAAGATTTTGTGGATACCAAAGATTTGGATGTAAAAGAATTAGTCGAAGCAGTTCGGAATTCTTCTTCCTCAAGTTCAGCTTGTCCAGCTCCTGGCGTGTATGCTGAGGCCTTCACAGGTGCAGACAACATTATCTGTTTTACCATTTCTAGCCAGCTTTCAGCCAGTTATGAAAGTGCTGAATTAGGAAAAGCGATTGCTTTAGAAGAAAACCCAGATGCCAATATCCATATTTTTGACTCCCGCTCAGCAGGCGGGGAAATGGACATGCTTGTTTTTAAAGCCTTGGAATTGATTGAAGAAGGCAAAGAATTTCAAGCCGTTATCGACGGCTTGGACGCTTACCACCAAACTACAATGGCCGGCTATATGCTGAAGTCGATTGAAAATTTAGTCAAAAATGGCCGAG
>CAZKSU010000035.1:0-14172 GCA_964555455.1 uncultured Carnobacteriaceae bacterium | reverse complement strand
TCATCTGCACAAGCAGCTAGCAGTAAAGCTGAACTTAAAAATAACATAGGTAATTTTTTTCTCATTTTTATTCCTCCATTTTCTTTTTCAAAATATAGATTATCAGTTCTCTTTCATCCATGCAATTTAAACGGTTTAAGTTTCGCTGGTGGTCTTCTATTCTAAAATGTATTTAAAGGGTTTTTCTTTGTAAACGTTGTGGAATTCGTTTATCATTTTTATAGTGGTTCTTTTTGACACAATTGAATCTTCAGTGTTTCAAGAACAGAAAAAATTCAAGGAGAGATAAATACAAATGTATAAAGTTGGACTTGTCTATAACAAGCCAAAAGAGATGACTGCAGAAGAAATGGAACTGGATCCTAGAAGTTACCGTCAAGGTGAAATCATAGCCAATCAGATTAAAGAAGGTTTTGAATCGAGAGGCCATAAAGTAACGATGATTCCAGCCTCTACGAATTTACTGTATGACATTCAGCAAGTGGGAGAGCTTGATGTGATCTTTAATTCAGCTGTAGGCATCAACAATAAAGTTGAACAAGCGAACGTTGTAGGAATGCTTGAACTCCTCGATATACCTTTTGTGGGTTCAAGTTTACTGCCGCAAGTGGTTACGATGAACAAAGAATATGCGAAGGCCGCCTTTAAAGCGGCTGGTGTTCCAGTATCCCCTTTCCAAACGTTTTATTCAGTCGATACCCCTTTAGATGATGACTTAGAATTTCCGCTCTTTGTCAAACCTGTAAGAGAAGGTTCGGCGGTTGGAGTGACAGATGATAGCTTTGTGGAAAATGAAGAGGAGTTGCGTGAACAAATCGCCTTTGTTCTAGAAAACTTTAACCAACCCGCTTTAGTTGAAGGCTATCTTCCTGGTCGTGAATTTTCAGTAGGTGTGCTTGGCACGAAAAATCCAGAAACATTGCCTATTTTAGAAATTGTTATTCCTGAAGGTCATGGAATCTCTCAGACTGTAGATGTAAAAGCAGATAATCTTGTTGAGAGACAATGCCCAGCTAACATCTCAGACGAACTGGAAAAGCAAATTTCAGAGACCGTGCTAAAAGCTTATGAAACAGCTGGATGTACTGAATATGCACGAGTGGATGTCAAATTAGATGAAGACGGTGTACCAAACATTATTGAAATCAATGCAATCCCTGCACTTGAAGAAGGTTATGCACATTACCCCTTGATGGCAGAAAAAGCAGGTTATACTAGAGCGTCGCTTGTCGAAAGATTAGCGGAAGAAGCTATCGAAGCTCATAAAAATGGAGAAATTGTTTAATTTTTAAAAAATAAAAAAGAGCTGAAAAACTCAGCTCTTGCTTACATAACCCACCTAAACGATTGGCAAAGATTGTTTGGGTGGGTTATGCCTTTTAAACGAACCTTACCCTATGATTCCTTTTTATGAAGCCTCTCATTTCTTATTCGAAGAACTATACAGCCATTAAATTTGTTAAGAAATGAACAACTAGATGTTGTAATCGCTGCCGAAATGTGGTTTAATTTAAGTGAAAATCAGTCACTTTGAGTAATGGAGGTAACAAAATGAAAAAGAAAGTAACGCTATTTGTTCTTTTCATCTCTCTCCTCTCAATTGTCGGCCTCACTCAATCTGTCTCAGCTAACAGTGTAAATGTTGAGACTGGAACAACCGTAACTGTCTCTGAAGATACGGATGGTGCTTTAGCAGTCTCAGGTCAAGATATCGTTATTGATGGAAATGTGAACGGCCCTCTATTTGTTGCGGGAAATACAATTACCATCAAAGGGAATGTAAATGGCCCGATTTTCGTCGCTGGTAATTCAATTACTATTGAAGGGTCAATAGAAGGCGAAGTATTTACAGCCGGCAATATTATACGCATAGATCCAGGAACTGAACTCTCACGTGATGCTTTTATGACAGGAAGCGAAATCTTAATCAATGGAACCATTGGCCGTGATTTATTCAGCGGCAGTAATAAGATTGAGATAAACAATACAATCGCCAGAAACGCCCATTTATCTTCTGAAACGATTACTTTTACTGATGATGGAGCGGTAGGCGGGGATTTGTACTATCAATCCGCTAATGAGCTCGTTAATGCGGACCAATATGTCGAAGGGCAAGTAAACTATGACGAAATCAATCGGATGGAAGATCGACAAGAAAGGCCTCAACAATCTCTTCTCAGAACTCTGTTAAACATTATCGGCACTTTAATTAGTGCAATCATTATATGGTGGTTTTTAAGAAGAATCACCCAAGGTTGGTGGTTCACCGTTTCCCAGAGAAATCTAAGACGCCCGCTTATCTTATTGCTTACAGGCTTAGGTCTTCTTCTGCTCATACCTGCAGCTATCCTTCTGACTTTCATCATCAGTGCATTAACTGGATTAGGGCTCTATTTATTAGCCGTCTCCACTTTATTGCTTTTTATTTTACTCTTACTCTTAGCGAAAATTGTAACAGCAACCATTATAGGGAAACATTTACTTGAAAACCGCTTTTCACTTAACAAGTACAATTCTTTAGTCAGCTTTTTAATTGCCTATTTATTGTTGGATCTTGCCAGCACCATACCCGTTATTGGCGGTATAGTTACTTTCCTTTCAGTTATATATGCTTTAGGGCTTGTTTTCAGTGAAGCTTTTCATCGTATTCGCGGCAATCCTCTACAGCCATCTCTATAGAAAGATAATCCAATATAAAAAAACACGCAGTGACTATCTATCTTGTGTAGATAGATTTCACTGCGTGTTTGCTTTTATGTGCACTTCTTCAAATGTTTTTGCACCTTATATCATTAAATTTAATTAATTAAGATGAATTTGTTTTCCATACTTCTGATTAAACATGTAGTCCACTTCTTGTAAGTTACCGCGGGCAAAGTCCACAACTGTTTCTGATTTGACCGGGTTCCCCTCTTCATCCACTACTTTTGTAGCTCCCTTAATCGGTTTCGTCTTGAAGTGTTTCGCGTATTTGTATTCTTCCTCTGTTGTCCATAGATAGGGAACTGGCATAAATCCAGCAACAAATGCTTTATAGAAGCCTTCTGGCGAGTACGGATCTTCAATATATTCTTCAATCCCATTAATGATTGTACGAGCCGATTTAATTAATTCTTCTGTTCTTGCTAATACATCCGTATTTTTACTCATATCTTCAATATCGCCATTTCTTCTCAATCTGCGATATTCTTTTAAGGCATGCTGAGTAATTTGAACACTCTCATTAATTACATCAGGTGTTGCTAAGTGAGAAGCTTCTGAATAACTCACCACGTGAATCATCGGCGGGCTCATCTCGTTATGCGGATCAATGTCATCCATTAAGGCAGAAACAGCCGCTAATTGAACTTTCGCTTCATCTAAATCTGTCTTGAAGTAATCCAGGCCGGCTCGTGGCTGCAATAGCACTTTAAAGTTCTCATCTTCTAATTCTTTAGTGAAGTGGAGCATGGCGCGTGATTTCGCTAAATCCTGAATACCCCAAGTAGCTCTTGGCGTATTTAACATATTCTGCATCACATATGTCTTAATTCCTAATTTCTTCGCTAGTTTAGCAGCTAGAACAGCCGATACAACGTAAGTCACATCGTCTCCCCCTCTAAAGCCAAAGTGGTGTGCCACGTTTGCTTCAAACGGTTTGTTTGTCGATGCAATATATTTAATCGTTTCAAAGTGCTGTTGCAAATTCTTGTATAGATTATACGGTCCGCGCTCATCCAGTTGGTTAAACCACCAGATAGATAGAGCATGCCAGCTGATGTTGAGTGTTTCTTCGTGGACTTTTGCTAATTCAGGAATATTTTTTGTCCCGGCATACGTACGAAGAAGCAATGGACGAGAAACTTCATAAATCATCCGGTATTCTTCCGGCGAGTTGATCGGTACGCCTCCACCGTTTACTCGGTCTCCCCAATCCTCTCCGAAACTTGACTGTGTTAATTGAGAAGTACCGATAGAAATAATATCTAGAAAGCCGGTATCTGCTAAGTGCTTCGCCCAATTCGCAAACTCGTTGACATTTTCTTCTCTAGTCGCTGCTGAATCGAATGGGCCAACATGCGCACGCATAAGCGGTGCAAATTCTTGATCTTTCGGTGTACCTTCTAAACGCTTGTTAATATCATCGTCTCGTGTTCCATATTCTGGGTAATCCGAGCGATCCATGGGTTCATACTGAAGGTACTCCCCTTTTTTAATCAGTTCTTCACCAAAATCCATACGGAAATCATCATAAGCGCTTCCTTCAATGAGATATTGAGGAATACGTTCTTTTGGAACTTCTAATTTCGTTAAAGTCTCTGTAACCGACTCGCCGCCCTTAAAGGTTTTTACTAAACCGCGGTGCTGCTCATCGAGAATATCACACGCTTTTGGCAACCCTCCATACATAATTGTATCAATCGGGCCGCCTTGATAATCCAGCATATTGTTGTCTTGCAGCGTTTTGATTAAGAAACCGACGATTGAAACCGCAACTTCTTCATCTAAACGGTAACTAATCCCGATACTTGTAATATCATTTTCTTTCAGCCAAGCCACAATTCTTCGCTGATTGGATTCGTAACGAATGTCGTTTACGATGTTTTCAATTTCTTCATCGCCGACAACGACTTCATAACCACAATCTTTTAACAATTCAGCTATGGCATTGACGCCTAACGTATGGACGTCTGAAAATGGTTTAATAAATGCAAATCTATCTCTGAGTTTTGTACTCATTTAACCTTCACCTCTATAAAATAATGATTGGATCACTTTATCTTTTGAATCGAATAAACCTGTCAAACTTCTGCCTTCTTTTCTAAAATCTGTTTCTAGTAAAGCAGAAGCTAAATCGATAATTAAACCTGTATATGTCATGTCAAGACCTAAAAATTTCCCTGCTGATTCTAGAGGAACGAGTCCATTGGGAACATCTTCTGTAATGTACCGATTGTCTAATGTATTCGGTGCTTCAATCGTTGTATAAGGCTCTGTATTTTGAATTCGTTCATATAAATTTTCGCCTTCTACTCCATAGATCCGATGCACCCAATTACTCACACTTTCAATCTCATAGCCAAATGCTTTAGCCACATTGACTCTTTCTTGGTCCAGACGCTCGACAAATTTCGCGACGGAAGGCGTGATCCCGTCCACATAGTATTTATAAGAATAGTTTTTGTTTTCTGTCCAGCCTGTATTTAATAATAAGGGTGCACAGTGGAGCATCATCCCCACATTCCCGATGGATGTCTCAACCAGTGACTCTCCAGGGGTCAACGATGCTTGCAGAAACTCTGGCAGCTCTTTGAAGATCCGTTCATTTTCTTCGCTTTCTATGACAGAAAATGAGACATTTGTTTTAATTGATAAAAGATCGATTAAATCCTCACGCAATTTTCTGCACGTGTAAATAGCGGTTTGAGTTTCAGCCACTCTTATCTTGATTTGATCGTTGTATTGTGTATAGATATCATAAAATTCTACAGCCCCAAAAGTTCTTCCAGGGAAAAGGATTACAAGGGATTCTTTTTGAATCGATTGGGCGATAAGTTTAGCTAGATCCTTATGCGCAAAAGAGGGTGTGGTAATTAAAATAAGCTCCGTATCTTCCAGAGCTTCTTCCATATCCGTGGTCACTTTATGCAATTTGAACACACCTTCAATAACGCCCTGTAATTCAATTGTCTCTGTTTTCATAAGTTCAGGCACTTCAAGTTCCGAGCGATTCCATAAAGAAA
This sequence comes from uncultured Carnobacteriaceae bacterium, assembly GCA_964555455.1. Lineage (GTDB taxonomy): Bacteria > Bacillota > Bacilli > Lactobacillales > Carnobacteriaceae_A > Atopostipes. The sequence continues at coordinate 8,449 of CAZKSU010000035.1, read as the reverse complement.
CTTCATGGCCCTCAGCTGTAGCATGGGCTGCCATCGCAGTCCCAGTATTTCCTGCTCCTACAACAGTTATTTTCATTATTTACCTCCCATTTATATAAAGTTTTATTCAATCAGCCTCTCTGATTCATTATACCAGAGATGTTTTTAGATATAGGACAGATGAATAAACTTCATCAAAATTATACTTTAAACCGTACTTTAACCATACATCAAAGAAGTGCTCATTTGAAACTTAACGGTTTAAAAACACCATCCAAGCCTTGCAGATGGTGTTTTTAGAGCAAGATCATACTTTCTCTATGTACTGTGAAATCAAATGGAATGTATTTTTTATAGCATCAATATGCGTACGTTCCATTCCATGGCTGCTCGCAACACCTGGTCCTATTAAAGCCGCACGGATATTGGCGCCTCCTCTTAGGGCAGCTGATGCATCGCTTCCATACATAGGGTAAATATCTACCGCATAAGCAATATTGTTTTCTTTTGCATGGTTCATTAATTGAGAGGTTAATTCATAGTCATAAGGGCCTGATGAATCTTTGGCACAGATTGACACATCAAATTCTGTACAGGCTAAATCGTCCCCAATACATCCCATGTCTACGGCCAAAAGCTCAGTGATGTTTTCTGGTATCCATGAGGCGCCATGCCCTACTTCTTCATATGTTGAGAAGATAACAGTCATGTTAGTAGCAGGTGTAATATCCTCACTTTTCAGCTGCTTCAAAACACTGACTAAAATGGCTACGGAAGCTTTATCGTCTAGAAACCTGGACTTGATAAATCCCGACTCAGTCACTTGAATTTTAGGGTCGTAGGCAACAATATCGCCATTTTGAATTCCTAATTCAGAAACCTCTTCTCTATTCTCTACCCGCTCATCAATTTTAACCATCAGTTCATCAATATCGCGGCTTCGTGACGCCGCATCTTTATATACATGGCTCGATGGCGATTTTGACAAGATGGTGCCCGTATAGGTTTTACCGTCCCGCGTGATAATTTCACAGTATTCACTGTCAAGGGTCGCTGTCTGAGGTCCTCCAAGCTTTGTTAAAGCTAAAGTTCCATCGCTGTTGACAGAGCGGACCATCAACCCTAAAGTATCGACATGTGCACTTAGTGCACGGGTTTTACTTGTATCCTGTCCTTTGACTTCAACAAGCAAATTCCCTTTTGGGGTGGTGGACGTTTCATACCCAAAGCCTTCAATTGTTTCTCTCAAAAACTCTGTTGCCTGCTTAGTATAGCCAGTCGGGCTATTCACAGAAAGCAATTCGGTTAAAAACGAAACTGTTTCGTCTTGGTTAAATAACAATTCGTTTCCTCCTCTCCTAATATTTTCAGTCACTCTCTAAATATAGCATATTTTTTTGGAAATAAAAACAGGAGGGAGAAATTATTCGTTTGATTCCAAGTCATATACAAAGAGCCCGCTCAATAATTTTGGTTCAAACCAAGTTGATTTCGGAGGCATCGTTTTTCCTTGATCTGACACAGCCAGTAAGTCTTCTTTTTTTGTAGGAGTTAAAGCCAGCGCGAAATTCGCCTCTCCATCGTCTACTGCTTTTTCCAGCACATCGAGTCCTTTGATTCCCCCTACGAATGCTAAGCGGTCATCTTCTCTTGGATCTGTAATCCCAAAATGTTTATTAAAGATGTAATCCTGCGCAATCGAAGCATCTAAGCTTTTAACAAGATCTTCGCTGACAATTGCTTCTTTTGCACGCAATTTGTACCACTGTCCTTCTAGGTAAAGGGTCATCGTATGCTGCTCTTGAGGACGCCGATTTTCCTTGTCTGTCTCCGCAACTTCAAAATCTTCGCTTAATTTTTCTAAAAAGTTTTCCGGAACTTCTGCATGCACTAAACGGTTATAGTCGAAAATGCGCAGCTGGTTAATTGGAAAGAGAACACTCAAAAAGTAATTTCCTTTTTCAGTTAAACGCCCTTCTTCCTTTCTCTTTTGGGAAATTTTAGCTGCACTTGCTGATCGATGGTGCCCGTCTGCAATATATAAAGCAGGCACATCTTGGGCAAAAAATTGCTGCAGCTGCTGGTTCACTTCTTCCTCTTGAATCACCCATATGCGGTGAGTCGTTTCATAATGGCTGTCGAAAGAATAAATCGGCTGATGAGCTTCTTTCCACTCCTCTATGAGAGTGTCGATTGCCTGCTTATCGCGATACGTCAGAAAAATCGGACTTGTTGTTGCATCCGCAGCATCCATATGATTGATTCGGTCAATCTCTTTGTCATAACGAGTGAATTCATGTTTTTTAATGCGGTCTTCCATGTAATCCTGTACACTCGCAGCCACCACAAGGCCGGTTTGTGTTTCTCCTTGAAAGGTCAGTTCGTAAATATAAAAGAATTCTTTCTCATCTTTTTGAAGCCAGCCTTCTTTTAGGAACTTTTCTAGATTCTCGGCAGCTTTTTGATAGATTTCTTCTGCATAGACATCTTCTACTGCAGGCAAATCGACTTCACTGCGGTCAATGCGCAAATAAGAATAAGGATTCTCTTGCACAAGTTCAGCGGCTTCTTTCCGATTCACCGTATCGTAAGGCAAACTGGCTACTTTATCAGCTAAATCAGGTCTTGGGCGGATGGCTTTAAAAGGTTGAATATCTACCATTTGTTTTGCTCCTTTTTTATAAGTCATTAGTAATCAAACGAACACTCAGAATGTTCTCGGCAGCACGAATATTTTCAATTAATTCATTTAATAACACAGGATCTGTCTCATCCAATTCAATCAAAGTATAGGCATAATTTCCTTTAGATTTATTCATAAAATGAACAATATTGATTTCATGTTTCCCGATTTCATCGACTAATAAACTGATCATATTAGGGATATTGCGATTTACAATAGCTAGGCGGGTTTCCGTTTCGATTTCCATTTCCACATTCGGGAAATTTACAGCGTTTTTAATATTCCCTGTTTTAATAAAATCGCTCAGCTGATTCGCTGCCATGATGGCACAGATTTTCTCTGCTTCGCTGGTAGAAGCGCCCAGGTGAGGAAAAGCCAGGCAGTCTTCCCGGCCAATCAATTCAGCTGTCGGGAAATCTGTCATATACATCTTTAACTTGTCTGACTCTAAAGCATCGACAATTGCTTTTGTATCCACCAATGTATCTCTAGAGAAATTCAGCAAAATCGTTTCTTGATTCATCTGATCCAACGCTTCTTGATCAATTAAATGATGATTGTTCTCAGTGGCAGGTACATGAATCGTGATAAAGTCTGCTTGTTGGTATAGTTCTTCAAGTTTATCGACTTGAGTCACGTAGCGGTCCAGTTTTTCCGCAGCATCTTTTCTGATATGGGGGTCATAGCCAATCACAGTCATACCTAAATCAATAGCCGCATTGGCCACAAGATGACCGATTGAACCTAAGCCAATAACGCCCAAGGTTTTCCCTTTGATCTCTGTCCCCTTAAATTGTTTTTTGCCTTCTTCGACTTGTTCTAAGATATTCTCTCCGCTCAAAGCGTTCGCCCAAGCATTGGCTGGAATCATTTGGCGCACAGCTACGATCATTGAAGCAATCACTAGCTCGCTGACTGCGTTTGCATTCGCACCTGGTGTATTGAACACAACAACCCCATTTTCTGTCACACGATCAATCGGAATATTATTGACCCCAGCACCTGCCCGAGCAATCCCGACTAAACTGTCGGGTAGTTCAAAGTCCGTTAAATCCTCACTGCGCAGAAGAATGCCTTGCGGTTTTTCCGTGTCCGCTAATGTGAAACCTTCTTTTTCTAAAATTTGCAAACCTTCTTCGGCAATTTTGTTATACACTTTAATTTGCGCCATTGTTTTTCTCTCCTTTAATCCGTTCAAATTCCTGCATGACTTCGATAAGCGCTTTGACTCCTTCAATTGGCATAGCGTTATACATCGAAGCGCGCATTCCGCCAATTGAGCGATGGCCTTTAATATTTTTGATGTTTTGCTTTCCGGCATAGTCAATAAATTCTTTGTCCAAAGTCTGATCTCCAGTCACAAAAGGTATATTCATGATTGAACGATCTTCGCCGTCTACCGTGGGTTGAAAAAGCGCTGATTGATCCAGATATTCGTAAAACAAGCGAGCTTTTTCTCTATTTAACTGCTGGATCGCTTCTAAGCCACCTAAATCTTCAATCCATCCCAAAACCAAATGAGATAAATAAATAGCATAAGTTGGCGGTGTGTTATAAGCCGAATCTTTTTCCATATGGGTTTGGTAATTGAGATAGGTCGGCAGCTCTGGGTTCATATTGATCAGATCTTTTCGGATAATTACAACCGTCAAGCCAGCAATCCCTAAGTTCTTTTGCGCACCGGCATAAATCAGGCCAAATTGATTGACGTCGAGAGGTTCAGATAAAATATTCGAACTCATATCAGCCACTAACGGCACACCTTGCGTATGAGGAAACTTGGTGAACACTGTTCCCTCAATTGTATTGTTTGTTGTAATATGGACGTAGTCATAACCCGTGAAGTCCGCTGGCCAGGCTGGGATATAAGAAAAATTTTTATCTTCACTTGAGCCCACCACATCGATAGTCATCCCCACTTCTTCGGCCGCTTCGTACGCTTTTTTGGACCAGTTTCCTGTATGAATATAGGCTGCTTTTCCGTTTCTTTTTAAATTTGCAGGAGCCATCAAAAACTGTCCGCTAGCGCCTCCTTGGAGAAATAGAACCGCATATTCGTCGGAAATTTCAAGCAGCCGGCGGAAGCGTGCTTCTGTTTCTTCCATAATTTCCTGAAATTCGGCCGATCGATGACTCATCTCCATTACGGATAAACCACTCTTCTTATAGGAAAGGAGCTCCTCCTGTGCTTTCTTTAAAACATCGATGGGTAACTGTGCAGGTCCTGCTGAAAAATTCCAAACTTCTCTCATCTTTATTCCTCCTTTAGTTGATAAAACAAAAAAACGTACCCTTCCCAATAGATTAACTATTGAGACGGATACGCTGTATAATTTTATTCGTGGTGCCACTCAAATTCGATCAAAAGATCGCACTTAAACAGCTTTTAACGGAACTGATACGGAACGAATTCTCTTCGCTCAATCACTCTTGGGGTGGAATTCCTTCTTTTTTATTGCTAATTCGCATCAACCATTAGCTTTCTGAAAATAACAAGAAGTACTAGTCCCAAATGGATTTCTTTTCTTTAATTAAGTGCTATCTTAGCACGAGTAAAAAATTAAAGCAACAGAAAAATGAACAAATTCTCATTTTCATCTAATTATCTGGTTATGGAGCAGTGAATCTTACCTCTTCTCCCTCTTGTCTTAGATACAAAAAAAGCCTCCTAAATATTTCTATTTGAGGAGGTTCTCTATTTTACTTAACCATTGCAGGTTTCCCATAATAACGTGTGTACTGCCATTGTGTCGCGATCGGTGTAATGATTGAAGTAATTACGCAAGCTAACAAGATTTGAGAAGTCGCAGCGGAAATATAGCTGCCAGCAAGCACTGGATACAGCGCACCTACTATGGCAGGTGTCGAAGTGGAGGCGCCGGCTACATTCCATAGAGAAAAACCAACTACTCCATCATTCTTCATCAGTTTATAATCGATAATAAATAAGTAGTAGTTTAAAAGCATAAAAATGACTGTCAGCAAAATACCAGAAACGCCTGATTGAAGAGCTTCAATTAAATCCATTCCCTGGCCTAAGTTCCAGCCTAAAAGAGGAAGCAAGGCGCCCACGCCTGGAGCAAATACATTTGCAAATTCCGTATCGAGATTCCCTAAAACCATACCTGCAGCAAGAGGAATAAGTGTAGTGATTACCGGGGTCCAATCCATTCCAGCTCCAGTCGCTGAACCGGCCACCATACTAAATACAAAAACCGGAAATAACGGGATACTGAACAGTCCGATCAGACCATAAGCCGAAGCGTCATCCTCTGTACCATAGATATCTACGATAGACATGTAAACAGCTGGATTTGTACTGCAAATCGCCACTACAAAGGCCAATGCACTGATTCCAAAAATCCCCTCGGGTCCGAAAAAACGGATATATAAAAGAGAGACAATCACAGAAACGATTCCTTTAACGAGCAAAATGACCCCGTGCCGTTTTAAAATCCGAATCAGCCGTTTGATATTCAAGTTTGTTCCTGAATAGAAGGTCAAGGCAGCAACAATAAAACCAACCCCTTCACCTGAAAACAGAGATTGAACCATGCCACCTGTCCGCATTAAATCAGGTGCAATTGTGTTAACAATCATACTGATAATCATCGGCACTAAAAATAAACCAGCAGGAAGCTTTTGTAATTTTTTAACCATTTTATTCCCCTTTTCTTTTTAACCTCCTTATTTTACCATATTTTCAGGGACGAAAAAAGGCGATGAAACGCTATCATTAAGCTATTTATAGACAATCAAAAGAAAAACAAGCGCCAGGTTGAATGCACTTGCTTTTCTATCCGCTTCTTAATGTTTCGCTAGAAATTCTTTTGCTTTTTCCAAAGCTACCATATACCGTTTTTGTTTTTTATAAAGGGCCACTTCTGTGACGCCATGTTCCTCCAACAAAGCGATCATTTCATCAAATGCCAAGAAATGTTCACTCGCCTGATGCGCATCAGAACCTAAGGTAAATATGCTTCCGCCTAGTTCTAAGTATGCGGGAACGGCCCACTTATATAGATCCAAAGTGCCGTATTTTGCGATACTTTTCCCATTTAATTCAAAAGCAAAATCCTTGGCGATTGCTTGTTCAAATACTCGTTTCAGAGGTTCTTTATACGCTTCAAAAGTTTCGGCCGATACATGATGTACACGAAAACCATAATCAAAATGGGTCATAATTTGGCAACCGGTCATTGTGCTCACGGCTTCATACAATTGATTGACATATTTTGTCATCATTTCTTCAGGACTGTCTTCGGTGATTTCGTCCATATAATCATATCGATCATTTTGATGACAAGACAACAATTTTACATCGAAAGCATAAGCAGATAGAATAGCACGCAAACGATCTGCTTGCCCCGGGACATAACCTACTTCTACGCCAAGCAGCAACTCAATGTTATGCTCAGTTTGGAAGCCTTCTTGCCATTTGACAATTTCATCGAAATCTGGGATATCATCGCGCTTATCAAAGATGGTATTGTCCAAATCCAGATGTTCCGTAAAGGTTAAAATCTCTGTTTTTTCGCTTATATAAGAAGTCGGTTCGGCTTCTGAATCAAACGAAAGATAAGAATGCATATGGGTATCATAAAATGTCATCACGCTTTCCTCCTTACCATTCTTCAATCTCTGACCGCACAGAAAAATCTTGTTTTTCCCCATGTCGTTCATTTAATTCTGCTTCAACATCCGCTAACGTGACTCCTTGTTTTTGAAGCAGTACAAGCAGATGATACAGCAGATCACTAGATTCAGCAATCAATTCTTCTTTGTCGTTATTTTTAGCCGCAATAACGACCTCCGTCATCTCCTCGCCATTTTTCTTTAGGATTTTATCTAGACCTTCATCCATCAAATACTTTGTATACGAACCTTCTTTTGGGTGTTTGGTTTTATTTTGAATCGTTTTCTCCAACTGACTTAAATTAAAATGCTCATTGCCAAAACAGCTTTGTGTTCCCAAATGACAAGTAGGCCCTTCAGGGTTCACAAGAACCAGCAGCGTATCCTTATCGCAGTCAAGTTTAATGTCCACAACCCGCTGGATATTTTTACTTTCTTCCCCTTTCATCCATAAGCGTCCTTTTGAACGGGAATAAAACCAGGCCACTTGATCAGCGATCGTATTTTCCAACGCTTCTCGATTCATATAACCCAGCATCAATACTTGGCTGGTCTCCGCATCCTGTAAGATAGCGGGTACTAAGCCGTTATTTTTCGAAAAATCAACAGCCTCTATATTAAACGAACTCACTCTACATCAATCCCTTCCGCACGTAATCGTTCTTTCAGTTCTTGAACAGACACTTTGTCTTGGTGAAAAATAGAAGCGGCTAAACCAGCTTCGGCGGATGTTTCCTTAAATAATGCAATAAAGTCGTCGATGCTCCCAGCCCCGCCACTTGCGATTGTGAAAGCAGCCACAGCTTTTTTCACTTTCTTTAAGCTTTCTAATTCAAACCCTTGTTGCACGCCATCTCTGTCGATCGATGTAATCAGCAAACGTCCGGCTCCCCGGGAAACCACTTCCTGCGCCCATTCGTCTAAAAGGTACGTTTCTTTTTTCTTTCCGCCCTGTGTATAAACATAATAAGCCTCTGCATCTTTATCATAACCAGTGTCAATCGCGATCGTCACTTTATCGCTCCCGAATGTGCTGCTGGCTGCATTAATAAAATCAGGCGTTTTCACTGCTTGTGAGCTAATCGCTACGCGATCTGCTCCCGCCTTTAGGAGTTGCTCGATATCTTCAAGTGTCTGCACACCTCCGCCCAC
>CAZKSU010000034.1:0-14589 GCA_964555455.1 uncultured Carnobacteriaceae bacterium | reverse complement strand
GTCTGATGACTTACCTTTAAGATACCATAAACTTTATGGCTTTGCTACCGTTTTCCGGTTTTTCTTTAAATCATTTCTGCTTTTTCTTTTTCTCGCCGATTGCTCTCCAGTACACGCTGGTTATTAGCGATATGCATCTGCATTGCGTACTTGGCTTGGATCGGGTTGCTGTTGCGTATAGCCTCTACAATTTCTTGATGGGAATCAATCGTCTGTGCTTTACTTTGTTCGTTGGTATAGTAGTTATTATAAAGCGTAATCGACTGGTTGATTACCGGAATTAAGTGATTCATCGCAATATTTCGGCTCATCTGTGAAATAATCGAATGAAACTCAATATCTAATTCAAAATGTTTCAAATCAGTTGTATCAATTGTGTCTTTAATTTCATTATGCACACGAACCAGTTCTTCTAACTCTTCTTCAGAATGGTATTGTGCTGCCAGCATCGCAACTTCCGGCTCGAGGATATAACGCAACGCGAATAAGTCTTCCGTTAACTTGAGTGTATCTTCCACAAAAGAAAAACCTAACGGATCTTCGCCAATGCCAATGTTTGCGCTCACATAAGTGCCCGAGCCTTGGCGTACCTCTAATACATTTCTCGAAACCAATGAACGAACCGATTCTCTTAAGGTACTTCGCCCTACATTTAAGCTTTTGGCTAAATCATACTCATTCGGCAGTTTATCGCCTGCTTCTAAATCATTTTCCATAATATATTCTATAATAGCTTCTGCTGTCCTATCGACTAATGGTCTTTCCACAACCTAACTTCCTCTCATTTAGTCATCTGATGTCTGTTCGCAGTTTTTTATATAAAAAGGCCGTATTTGCTTTCTCCTCTGTTCTGAGTTTTTAACAAATACGGTCTTTTCATCGTCTGTTCTCATTCTGTTTTTATCCATCATCCGACTATTCTTATTCTACTAATTATCGGATGACATCACCAGAGTTATACATAAAATTCTCTATTTCTTCACGGCTGAATGGATTAACATCGCCATATACCGTATGTTTCAGCGCAGATGCTGACATACCGAACAGGACAATCTCATCCAGTGGTTTTTGATGAATAATGCCATCAAGGACCGCCGCTGTATAACTATCGCCAGTTCCTACGCGGTCAATAACCGTGTAATTGTTAAATTGATTTGAAATAGCCCCTGTCTCTTCTTTAACATCCCAGATATAGCCAAACATTTCATAACTATTTGGATTGATTGAATTACGAATCGTTCCATATAAGTATTGAATATTTGGATAAATTTTAGAGATCTCTTTTAGATAATAATCCCATTCAGCGCCTTCCACTTCGGGAATCCCCATAAAATGAATAGCATCGAGTTTTCCAGCGGATAAGTAGTCCACATGAGGCAGCACTTTTTCATAAGTGGCTTGGGCGATATCATAAGACCACATTTTTTGGCGGTAATTCATGTCAAAGCTGATTGCAATACCACGGCTTTTCGCTTCTTCAATTAACTGTACACCAATTTCATGCCATGTATTAGAAAGAGCTAATGTAACTCCTGTAATATGGAAAATCGAGACACCTTCAAATAAAGTATCTAAATCCCACTCGTTTTCCTCCATTAAAGATAACGTCGAATACTTACGGTCATAAATGACGTTTGATGCTCTAAAACCAGATCCTACTTCTAAATAATAGCTGCCTAAACGTCCCTCACCATAAATAATTTCACTACAATCCACACCAAATCCTCGGAGCTGCGCAACGATACTGGTTGATAAGCCATTATCTTTCGGCAGTTTTGTCGCATATTTCACATCATGCCCCAGCAGAGCCATATTCATTGCTACATTCGCTTCTGCCCCACCGTAATGTAAATGGAGACGCGTTGAGTCAAACAAGCGTGATCCTGTTTGAGTAGAAAGTCTAGCTAAACTTTCTCCTAACGTTAAAATTTTTGTCATATGTCCTCCCCTTACTTATTGCAATGAAAAAGAAGAATGGAAACCCACTCTTCTTCATCATGCAAATTCCATTTTAAATCGAACGGTTTATTTGATTTTAACTGCTTCTTTTTGAGCGATAAGGCATAGTTCTTGTGCTTTAAAGATATGCTCTTGTGTCATCGCATGTTCAGTACGGTTGATACAGTCTAAAATCATTTCACCAAAGAATGGGAAGCCGACTTTACCGTTTACTTTATGGTGTTCGACACCTTCATCTGTTACCAAGAAGACGTGATCTCCTGTATCATCTTCGCCCACATTTAAATACTTACGAACTTCAATCGAACCTTTCGTTCCAGTAATAAATGTACGCCCGTCGCCCCATGTTGGCAAGCCATCTGGAGTAAACCAGTGAACTTTCATAAAGAAGCTTGCGCCGTTCTCTCCAACCAATGTTGCATCACCATAATCATCTAGATCAGGTGTGTCCGGGTTTGCGTAGTTTGCTATCTTACTGTGTAAGACTTCTGCATCTTCGTTCCCTGTATAGTATAAGAATTGTTCGATTTGGTGACTTCCAATATCGGTTAAAATTCCACCATACTGTTCACGGTTAAAGAACCAGTCTGGTCTTTTCTCTTTGTCTAATCGGTGAGGGCCGAATCCAGTGACTTGTAAAACATCACCGATTTTTCCTTCTTTGATTAGCTGGCCAGCATATACGGCTCCTTCAACATGCAAACGTTCACTGAAGTAGACCCAGAACTTTTGACCCGTTTCTTCTACAACTTTTTTTGTTTCTTCTAATTGCTCTAACGTTGTAAAAGCTGTTTTATCTGTAAAGTAGTCTTTCCCTGCACGCATCACACGGTTTCCTAATTCACTTCGTAAATTCGGAATTGCCGCTGCTGCGACTAGATGAATCGACTCATCTTCTAGAATTTGCTCTAAAGAATCTGCAACTTCCACATCCGGGAACTGTTCTAGATATTCTTTTACTTTCTCTTCATCTGGATCATAAACGTATTTAATGGTCGCTCCTGCTTCAATTAAACCATTCGTCATACCATTAATATGCCCGTGGTCAAGTGCAGTTACCCCTACGTTAAATTCTCCAGGTTCCACCACATGATTAATCTTTCCTTGTGGTGCATAATTCATACCATCTTTCTTTTGTGCGCCCAATGCCACATCTCCTTCCAAAAATTTAGCTTAAACGCTTCTGTTAATTAAAATAAGTCTTCGTAACCTAATTCAATTAAGTGATCTCGTGAATCTGCCAAGCAGTCAAGCGGGTCACGTCCGTATAGCATATCTTGTTCAACTAATGCATAGCGAACGCCGCCTGCTTCAATAGCAGCTTCCATAATTGCTTTATAGTCCATTGAACCTTGTCCTAATTCTGCAAACTCAATGATGTTTACAAATTGCGGGTAGAATTTAGCAATGTCCCCTTCGTCTAATGCAGCAAAGGCTTCTTCTGAAATCTCACCAACACGGTAGTCTTTCAAGTGGATTAACTCTATACGATCGGCATATTTTTGAATCATGTCAATTGGGTTCGCTCCGCCGCGCTGTACCCAGTGTAAGTCTAATTCGAAGCCTAGATCTGGACATTCTTCAGCAATGATGTCTAACATGAAACGACCATCATATTTTCTAAATTCCACATGGTGGTTGTGGTAGTAAAGATTGATTCCATGTTCTTTTAGACGTTTTGCATACTCGTTTGCTTCACGTGTAAACTCTAGAACAGTTTCTAAGTTACGCATGTTATCAAATGGCAGCATACCAATTCTTAATAAATCAACGTCTAATGTTTTACAATCTTCAACGATTTTATCGAATTGTGTTTCTAAATCGTCGTTTCCGCCAGCACCTTTATTTGAAACCACACAAGATAAGGAGGCAATTTCCATGCCTAATTCATCTTTTGCTTTTTTGATTTCTGCAACATTTTCAGGTGTCATTGGAATTTGAGAAATTTCAACAGCGTTATAGCCTAACTCTGAAACTTTTTTCAACGTTTCAAAAGTTCCGATTTCCTCAAATTTCTCTTTTAGCATCATCGCTTGTACACCAATTTTTGGTTTAGTCAATGTTTGTTAACTCCTTTGCGTATACTTTCTCTTCTGTCTCACTTGATTTTCTTAATAAGTCAATCATCAGCATACTTCCAAGGGCTTCATCAATCGTAATATAATCCTCAGTATCCTCAATGATTGCTTTGTAAAATTTCTTAATCGCTAATTGATGACCTTGTCCGTAATACGATTTTGTGCCTGAAAAGATATCGTCTTTAACGATTAACGTCCCGCCATCTGTGGCATCTTGGTATTCAAAGAGCTTATAATCGTTGATCACAAAGCGTCTTTTCGTAGTCACCACTTCAACTTCTACTGGCGAGTTCACTACGTGGCCGTTTGTCGCGAAATAGATTCCTGTTCTACCTTTTTCAAATTCATAATTTGCCACAGCAGTATCCTCGACTTCAATGTCATAATCCGTCAGATTCATCAATTTCCCTTTACAGGATTCAATCTCACCTGCAAACAGGTGCATCAAATCAAGGGTGTGAATCGATTGATTAATAATCGTTCCACCGCCTGCACGATTGAGTTCTCCACGCCAAGGCTGAGCCTCATAATAACTCTCTGGCCTAAACCAAGCGACAACTCCTTTTACAGCACGGATTGTACCGACCTCGCTCACTGGCCGATTCTCTAAAATATCGACCAGTGTTTCTGTTGTGCGATTGTATCGGTTTTGGAAACAAACCCCTACTTTGTAGTCACTTTTCGAAGCTGTTTCCGCAAGGTTTCTTCCTTCTTCATATGTTAAAGAAAGAGGCTTCTCTAAAAAGACGTGAACCCCGTGCTCCACACACTTCTCAGCAATTGGCGCATGCAAATCATGCGGCAAGCATATATGAACAACATCGAGATTCTCTTTCTCTAGCATCTCTTCATAATCGGTATAAAAAGGCAGTTCAGCATAGTCGGGTTGGGTCTTTGGGTTTGTATCACAAACTGCTACGAGTTCACCCATTCCACTCTCTTCAATTCCTAGCTGATGGATATAAGAAATTGTTCCCAATCCAATAATTGCTACTCTAAGCAATTGGTCCACTCCTTTTTATGAACGTTCTTCGAATTTTCCTTCTTCTTTAATTCGTTTGTTTAATTCTTCTAGGTATAGGTCATCATCAAAGTCTGTTAGTGAAACTTCTTTTCCTAACCAGTCTGACAAGTGGATAGCATTCGCTAAACGAACACCGTTAATTCCATCTGAACCTGGCGCTAACAATTCTTCACCGTTTAAGATGTGTTGTGCAAAGTTCGTTAAAACTCCTGCGTGTTGCTCGCCCCATGCAGCACTCGCGTCTGCTTCAAAGGTTTCAACTTCATATAACTCATCTGTGTCTAACTCACCCATAAAGAGTTTCGCTACATCTTCAACACCCATTTCTTTGTTTAGGTCGTTTTCAGATTTAGGCATGCGGTAAACAGTTACTTTGTTACTGTCGTCAACGATAATTTTACCTTTGTCGCCGTGAATTTCTAAACGGTCAGTTCCTAAAATATCGTGAGTTGCAGTGATAAAGCTTCCTACTGCACCGTTCTCATATTCAAAGACTGCTGTAACTTCATCTTCAACCGGGATATCTCTGCGGAAACCGTATTTAACTTTACTGTAGACAGACTCTGGAACGCCAGCAATCCACTGAATTAAGTCTAATTGGTGAGGTGCTTGGTTTACAAGAACGCCTCCACCTTCTCCGCCCCAAGTTGCACGCCAGTCACTTTGTTCGTAGTAAGCTTGAGGTCTCCACCAAGTTGTGATAATCCAGTTTGTACGGCGAAGTTCTCCAATATCACCATTATCTACAATCTCTTTAATTCGTTTATATAATGGATTGTTTCTTTGGTTAAACATAATTGCATACGTTACATTGTCTTTTGATTTCGCAAATTCGTTTAACTCGTTTACATGTTTTGTGTAAACTCCAGCTGGCTTCTCGTTTAAGACGTGAATGTCACGTTCTAAAGCATACATTGCCATTTCTGGGTGAAGGTAGTGAGGAACTGTTGTAATGACTGCATCAACATCTCCGCTATCGATCATTTCTTTGTAGTCACGGTAAATTGTAACATCCGGGAAATCTCCGCGGATTTTTTCGTCCACTGTTTCATCAATTTCTGCAACGGCGCCTAATTCCATACCGTCTACTCGGCCCTCTTTCAATAGAGATCCGTAGAAACCACCTTGTGAACCATAACCGATAATACCTAATCTAACTTTTTCCATTAATAATTCATTCCTCTCACTTATTTAATCTTTTTGCAAACACTTTCAGAAGTGTTTAAATTTTTTCAGACGAAAAACCTATTTTCCAAATAGGAAAACTGTCGTCTGATGACTTGTTCAACGAATTCATTGTATCACATTATCAACCGTTTTCAACTATTTTTAGGAAATTCTTTACTAAAAAACAAGAACACAGGGTTTCTCATGGAGAAACCCCGTGTTCTTTCTTATTCTACTTATTCATCTGATTTGCACTTGATTGAAGACTCGATAATTGATATTCAATGATGGTTTTCGTTTTTGTGAGTTCGGCAACCAATTCTTCGTATCTTTCACCCGTTAAGTTATGGTAAGGCGTACTTATACTAAACGCATAACTGCTGGGGTCTCCTGGAACAGAAAAAGTCGTCCCTACACAATAAATATTATCTTCAGCTTCGCGATCATCGATAGCAAATCCGTTTTTACGGACAATTTCAATTTCATTTCTTAAAACTTCTTTATCTGTAATCGTGTGTTCCGTATTAGCAATAAGCTCCGTTTCTTCTAAATAAGTCTCCAGCTCTTCAAGCGACATACTTGCTAAAATGGATTTCCCCATAGCTGAACAATATAAAGGCTGTGTAAAACCGATTCTCGAAACCGTTTCAACCGAGCTTTCACGATCACTGAATTTATTGACGAACATCACTTGATTATCTTGATGAACACCTAAGTTTACTGTCGTGCCCACCGTTTCGAATAATCGTTTCAGCGTCGGATAGGTTTCACGAGCAATATCAAACTGAATAAAGGAAGCATTCGCTAACTGGATTAAACGCGGACCAAGTGAATATTCTCGAGTTTCATTGTTTCTCGATACAAAACCGATGAGTTCTAAAGTATCCAATATTTTATTCGTAGTGGACATTGTAATGCCTGTATATCGGGAAATTTCTGACATGGATTGCGGATCCGCTCTTTGAGAAAGTAAATCTAACATTTGAACGGCTTTAATCAGAACTGAACCATAAGGTTTTTTCGTTTCTGACATCATCAATCCCTCCTTCCTCCTGTTACTTGTCATCCATTATATACTTTTTCTCTCGTTCTGACCAGAGGGGGTCTGATGCTCGCTCCACTTCTTCTACTTAAGTCAGCACACGGGCAGAAGGATAAAACAAAAAAAAGATTTCCTTTACGGAAACCCTTTTCTCTTTATCCTTTATTTTTCTTCCTATCGTAGGTCTCAATTAATTCCTGCATCAAAGCATCATCCGAAACCATCGGCACCAGTTCTCCTGCGATTTTCATCGTGGTTTCATGCCCTTTACCAATCGCCAGTAAAATTGTTTTTTCTTTTACGCGGCTAAAGGCCGTTCGGATAGCTTCCTCCCGGTCTTCAATGATTTCATACGGCGTATTCTCGTTCGCCACATATTGCGCAATTTCCTCAGAAATGGAGGAAACTTCTTCAAAATCAGGATCGTCCATTGTAATGTAGACAAAATCAGACTGCTCGCCGCCGACTGTTCCTAATTCTTTCCGGCGCCCCAGTGCTTTTCCACCCGGTGCTCCGAAAATAGACACTACTTTATATTCAGGATACGCTTTTCGCATAGAAGTCGCGAGTTGTTCAAAACTTAAGCGGTTATGCGCATAATCTGAGATGGCGATGATTTTTTTATCTTTTGTTGTCGAAATCCCCATCCGGCCAGGGACTCGGACTTTTGCTAAAGCTTTCTTCCCGTATTCTTTTGGGACACCTAATATATTGGTGGCGGCGATAGCAGCCAAAGCATTTCCAACATTAAATTCTCCCGGCATTGACAGCGTATAAGATTCTTCAAAATCTGGGGTGCGCACTTTGAAATTGCTTTCTAAATCCACCATATTTATATCGTATGCATAATAATCAGCATCCGCAGAGACTAGACTATATGTATAATACTTTTCAGCATCTTCTGCTCGTTTAAACAGATAGTCTGCTTCTTGGGTCTCACTGTTGATGATTAAGTGTTTCGTTTGTTTAAACATTTTTGCTTTAGATTGTAAATAATCTTCAAAATCAGGGTGTTCAATGGGACTGATATGGTCTTCATCAATATTTAGGAAAATCCCAATCTCAAACGCTACCCCATCCGTACGGTGGTACTTCAGCGCCTGACTGGACACTTCCATAACCACGTATTCTAAACCTGCTTCTACTGCATTTGCTAGATGCCGCTGCAGATCCAGAGCTTCTGGTGTTGTATTTTTCGATTCTTCTTTTGAAAGACCATCATAAGTTGTAATGGTAGAAATTAAACCAGCAGGCAGCTTGCCCTGTGTCTTTAAATACTGATCTAAAATCTGCTTCACATAATAAGTTGTCGTTGTTTTTCCTTTTGTTCCGCCTACTCCAATGATTTTCAGTTTTTCCTGAGGGGAATTATAGAAAACATTAGCCAACGGGGCCATAGCTTCGCGGATATTGTTCACCAATAGATAAGGCACATCCTCGTCCAGGTCAAACTTCTCCTCCGCAATATAACCAATGGCCCCTTGTTCGATGGCTTCGATTAAAAATTCCTGTTTAAAATTTGCCCCTTTACAAATGAATAAAGTCCCCGGTTTAACTTTTTTCGAGTTGAACTCTAGGCCATGAACAATCAAGCTGTCCTGATTCCGTAAATTTACAGAATCTAACAAGGCAGCTTGTTGTAATTCATTCGCATAATGTTTTAAGTCATATTTTTTTAAAGCCATTCGGATACTTCTTTCTATTAGATAGTCTTAGGAAAAAACGGTCATGTCTTAAACTACACTCATTTTAACATAGAATACTTGTCTTGTAATGCAGAGGTTAAAAGAATGTTCCTTTATAGTTTCTCATCTAATGGATTATTTTTGTATTTTCTAAAATAGTTTATGTCTCGCAGACGCATCATTAAACGGCGTCTGATGCCTTTATCCGGTTTATAGTAAATCGGATTTTTATATTTTCCTGCTTGAATCAATTCTCTCACTTCTTCAGCTACTTCAGGGTTGGAAACATAGCGTTTCAAGACACCCTTGGGAATGACCGCGAACAGATGATCACCTTTTACATATTCAAACGCATCATCTTTCTTGTAAATCACGTCATCCACAATAATTTTAGCGATATTGAAACCGCATTGCGTTAAATAATAGCTGGATCGTCCTTGGCGAATATTCACTTCAAACAATTTATATTTCCCGTCGCGCTGATCATATTTCAAATCAAAGTTCGCAAAACCAGTGTAATTCAGCTCTTCCATAAAACGGACCAGTTTGTCCATCAGTTCCTGATTTTCCCGGACAATCAAAGCCGTATAATTCCCTACTCCAGTTGTCGTCGGCTCCTGAGTAACGACTTGACCTAACGAGACAAGTCGCGCTTTTCCATTTTTCTTGCCGTAATAAACTGAATCCCACATATACGTGTCATCACCAGGGATGTAGTCTTGAATGATCAGCTCATCCCGGTACCCGCTTGCTTTAATGGTATCAATAACGTCTTGTAATTCCTTCTCATTATTGACCTTGTAAACTTTTTGCATCCCCTCAAAAGGATGATTGTAGTATTCTAGCCCGTTGCTTGGCTTAACAATGAGCGGAAAGGGAACTTCTTCATTGAATGGTTCTTTATCCGCACAGGAGTAAAAGTAAGTCAGCGGCACGTCTAAACCATGTTTTTCACATAAAGCATAAAAATTTTTCTTTAAAAAGAGCTCAGGAACAAGATCTGCTTCCGGGTAGCTAAATTCAAAGGTATCTTTCAATGCTTCTTTGTTTTCTATAATGAAAGTCACATAGCCATCATTTGTACCAATCAGAAGCAGTTTTTCATACTCCTCTTGATAATCTTTAGCGACCTCTTTTAAATAGTCAATGAAAAATTCATGATCGTCTATTCGTTCAGTATAGTAAAATTTTTCAACAATCGTCGTACCTTCTGTATAGTGAACAGGCGCCCGTCCAACCACGACTGGTTTAATGCCGTAAGCTTCATGAAATGAGATGGACATCGTGTAGCAGTTTAAATCTGTTCCGATCAAGATAGGTAAAAAGTCTTTTTTTTGCGTTGCCATTCCTACAAAAATCCTTTCAGTTCTCTCAACATTTATATTTTGTTTTCATTCCAAGTTCCTTTTCGGTACTTCTGAGCGTACTTAAGGTCACGCAGTTTTAAGTAAAGCGAACGCTTCAGTGAACGGTCCTTGGCATAATCTAGAGGGTTATTCATTTTATTTTCTTTAATCAGACGGTTGATTTCTTCTTTTAATGCAGGGTCGCTTGTATATTTGCGCAAAATGCGCTTAGGCACATAAGAAAACAGATTCTCTTGCTGGAGATAGTGACACTCGCTGCGGCGGTTATGATATAAGAGATCTTCAGCCAGATTCTCTGCCAAGCTCTCACCCATCTGTTCAGCGCTAAAGCTCCCGCGCCCTGTCCGGATATTCACTTCAAACACTTTTAATTCACCGTCTTTTGGGTCACGCTTCATGTCAAAATTCGCAAAGCCCGTGTAACCAATGGCATCTAAGAAACCTTCCAGTTTATTCATCACTTCTTCATCATAGCGTGAAATCACTGCCGTATAATTTCCAACCGTCGCAATGTCCGGCTCTTGCAAGATCACTTGCCCTAAATTGACGAATTGAGTTTTACCTGCTGTGTTCGAGTAAGTGACGGCATCCCACAGTTCATTATCTCCGCCTGCAATATACTCTTGAATAATTAAATTTCCTGTATAGCCAGCTTGTCGAATGGTATCCAGCGTCTGTTTTAAATTAGTCGCATCGCGGCAGACATACACTTTCTCTTGCCCTTCAAACTTCATTTCTTTCCAGCCAACCGCACTGCTCGGTTTAACCACTACGGGAAACTGGCTGATTGTTTTCGTCCATTCTTCATTGCCCGGGTGAACCAAAGTCTTCGGAATAGGAAGGCCATGTTTTTCTGCTATTCTGTAAAAATTTTCCTTCAACATTAACTCTTCAAGCAATTCTTCATTAGGAATGTTGAAGTGCAGATAAGGTTTGAAATCTTCTGCGTGTTCAATCGAATAACGCATGAAGTGATCGTAATTGGGGACAAATAAGATGTCCTTTTCAGGATTCGCCTTTTGAATATCTTTGGCGTATTGGATAATTGAAGCGACAAATGTTTCTTCGTCATATAAATCCGGTTCAATCCGAATTTCCTTAACAATACTCGTATCTGACGTCTGCCCGGCTTCAAAATTCCCTATAAGATGAGGTTTAACCCCATATTTTTCATAAAAAGAACGTGCCCAGTAATAGCCAAAAAAATCCGTTCCAACAACTATTACCTCAAAATCACTTTTATTCATGACCATAATTCCTTCCGTTATCCTTCTATTCTACGTACATGATATTATACTACTTCTTTGGAGATATTGAAAGAATGTGAATAGTTTTGTCGAACTGTTATTGACAAGGGAGTGTATTAAGCGTATGATACACTCGAGAAAATAAATGGCGTTTATTTTTTTACCCAGACTGTATTAAGTATCTAATACAGTTTAGAGAGAGGAAGTGAAGGAGATGGCTTCTCTGCAATTTAACAGCCGTGATCCGATTTATTTACAAGTGATGGAAGAATTTCGAAATCAACTGGTCAGTGATCAGCTCCAGCTAGGAGAAGAATTGCCTTCTCGGAGAGAAATTGCCCGGCAGTTGAATATTAATCCCAATACGGTTCAGCGGGCGTTCAGCGAGATGGAAGAAAGGAACTGGATTTTTACCGAACCTAACCGCCCAAGCCGAGTGACCACCGATGCAGCGATTATCCGCAAAGTAAAAAGAGATTTCGTGGAAAAAGCCATCAAGGATTTTGTGACGTCGATTCGTACAATTGATATTACGTACGAAGAGGTCGTTGACTTGCTTGCTAAAGAAATAGACACCCAAAAAAGAGAACATGGAGGAAAATCCGATGATTGAAATTAAAGAAGTCCATAAAAAATATGGACGCAAAGAAGTATTAAAAGGAGTCAACTTTACTATTCCGAAAGGGGAAATTACCAGTTTAATCGGTATTAACGGTTCCGGCAAAACGACGATTCTGAATCATATTATGAACTTGCTGCCAATGACAAGCGGTGAAATCTTAGTCGATGGAGAAAAACACTCTCCTGCTCTTTATGAAAAAGTCGCTTTTATTCCCGATGCAGCGATTATGCTGCCTGAAATGAAAGTACAGGAAGCGATGAATTTTATGGACGCTTTTTACGATTCGTGGAATCAGGAACGGGCGGATGAAATGCTGCGATTTTTCCGTTTAAATAAAGAAGACCGTATCAGCACGTTATCCAAAGGAAATGTTGCCAAAGTCAATCTGTTGTTAGGCCTTGCCTTAGATGCAGAATATATCTTAATGGATGAGCCATTTTCAGGAATTGATATCTTCACGCGCGAACAAATCGCCGAAGTCTTCACCTCTTATTTAGTGGAAGACAAAGGCGTATTGATTACAACCCATGAAATTAAAGAAATCGAATTTTTAGTGGACCGCGTGGTTTTAATTGATGACGGCGTCGTCTTGCGCGAATTTGACGTAGAAGAGCTGCGTGAAAATGAAGGAAAATCGATTATTGATGTGATGCGCGAGATTTATCAGCCTTACGCAGATGAATTGAATGAGCGGCAGCCGAAAGGGCTCAGAAAATCAGGAGGCGCAGAAGATGAAGAAGTTTATTGATTTATTAAGTTTTGAAATGAACCGCTTTTTGAAGTTCTTAGTGCCTGCCCTTTTGCTTACAGCGATTGTGCAGTTCTTTGTGACCTTTTCTAAAATCGGAGAATTCAACGAAACCGTTGATATGACTCTCTCAATGGGCGGCTCAGTGGACCAGATGGCTTCTTTCAGTTTGCAGAATATTACAGGCAGCGCTTTGTACGAACTGTCCTTTCTCCTGATCGTCCTTGTGTTTATGTTCTACAGTTTTTTCATTTGGTACCGTGAGTGGTTGGGGAAAAACACTTTCATCTACCGTCTGTTAATGCTGCCAATGAACCGGAGCGTGTTATTTTTGGCGAAAGCTCTTGTCTTTCTCATTGGCGGTTTTCTTTCCTTTGTTTTTCAGTTTGGACTGTACGCTTTGCAGTTATTCATTGCCAGTCAAATGATTCCAACTGACTATTATGCGGCTTTAAACATCCATAATGTGCAGCCTCCTTACACAATCTTACAAGGTGTGCTTTTCCCAACAAGCGGTTTTGAGTTTATCGACACGTATAGTTTTGCTTTTGCTGCATTAGTCACCCTTTTTGCTGCTATTTTGATTGAGCGAACCTATCGCTTGAAAGGATTCATTGCAGGAGCTGTTTACTTTATTAGCTATTTTGTGCTGTTTGGTTTATTAACCAGCTTAAACTACATGAACCTCTTTCCAGTGGTATTAAGACCCAGCCAGATTGAGCTGATTACCCTTGGGTATCAACTCTTCATGATTGTTTTAGGGTGCATAATCAGTCACTTTTTACTCAAAGACCGTGTGAAAGTCTAAAGGAGGGATAACGATGCGTAAAATAAATGTAATAATCAGTGTTTTGATCGGCCTTATCGGAACTATTTTCTACTTCCTGACCATTCCCAGTGTGGATGAGGAAGCTTTAGTGAATGTTGTAGTCGAAGCAGGGGACGAGCATGTGCTGGATGATATTTACTTTAACGGCTATATTTATGATTACAGTGATTTTCATGCCACGAGTGAAGACGTTCATACGACCGCCAGTCTGTCTTATTTAGAAGGGTTAGATGCTCCTTACTTGATGGAACTGCAGACACTTCAAACCGCTTATCCTGTTTTTGTGGAGCCTCTTGCATTTAACCATCGAATTTTTGCTTATTCGGTCGCCCATGGAGAAGATTATTTAACCTCTGCTCATTTTGAACTACAAACCGGCGACTACCAAGTGAATACAGATACTTTGCATATTCGGGTGTTGGATAAAGAAACAAATGCTATCCAAACAGAAGCGGTTGAGCGAAACAGCCAGATGACTGGAAATACGGCGGATATTATGGGAGTATATGAAACCTACCCGACAGTAAACATCTTGTTTTCTGTCAATACTTGGCCGGATAACATGACTGACTGGATGAGCCGCGTCATGGTCGGAGAATACAATTTTGAAACGAAAACCTATACAGAAGAGAAGCTGCAAGAAGATGAAGGATCCTACTATGGCAGCTCAGTCACCAAGAACTACAGTTCTCAGCTGCTCGAGTATTCTTCGGCTGGAAATGGGCTGAGCACTTATCTGTATGATTTTAATACAAAGAACTTCTACCCTCTTGAAAGAACAGCTAAGACTTACCTGCTTGATGAGGAGAATCATTTGTTTG
>CAZKSU010000033.1:0-14612 GCA_964555455.1 uncultured Carnobacteriaceae bacterium | reverse complement strand
AGCTTTCCCTTTGGCGGGGCTGTAGCGGCAGCGCTTATCGTCAATGATGTTCATCCAGCATTAGCCACATTCATCGCCTTCTTAGCAGGTGCACTGGCTGGTTATATAACAGGCCTCTTAATGACTAAAGGAAAAATTCCGGGATTATTAGCCGGTATTTTACTGATGACAGGTCTCTATTCGGTTAACTTAGTCGTCATGGGCCGAAGTAACATTTCATTATTGAATTTTCCGAGATTAACCAGTTTAGCTGGTGAGTATATCAGTCTGCCGCAAGACTTTGACGCCATTATTATTGCAATTCTCTTATTAGGCCTTGTATTAAGTTTACTGATCTATTTTTTCAAAGCAGATGCAGGACAAGCTTTAATTGCCACAGGTGATAATGAGAAGATGGCTCGCTCGATGGGAATTAGCACAGATAATATGAAAATGCTGGGTCTAGCCTTAGCAAACGGTCTAGTCGGTTTGTCAGGCGCACTGATCGGACAGTACAATGGTTATGTGGATATCTCGATGGGGATTGGTGTATTTGTTATCGGGCTTGCTGCTGTCATTATAGTAGAAATATTCTTTAGTAATTTATCGCTGCCGGAACGACTTGTTTCAATTCCTATAGGAGCTATTTTGTACCGTTTCATTATAGCATTCTCATTATACGTGGGGTTACCGCCGGAGCTGTTGAAGCTTGTATCAGCGGTGATATTAGGTATATTCTTATCCTTGCCTAGTATTCTTGCAAAGAAAGGAGCTTATGAATGACAACACCTATATTAACGCTTGACCAGATTCATAAAACATTTCAAATGGGAACATTAAATGAAAACCATGTATTAAAGGGGCTTTCCCTTGAAGTAAACAATGGGGATTTTATTTCTTTTATTGGAGGTAATGGTTCAGGTAAATCGACTCTCTTGAACGTAATTGCTGGCAGTCTGATCAATGAAAAGGGAACAATGACTTTAGAGAATCAAAATCTACTCGATTTTAATGAAGAAGAACGAGCACAGGTTATTTCAAGAGTTTTCCAAGATCCCATGATGGGGACGGCCCCTAGAATGACCGTGGCTGAAAATTTAGCGATCGCTTTAAAACGAGGGGAGAAGAGAGGCTTAAGCCGCACACTTACACAAGAAACATATGACAGGCTGGAGCAATTGGTCTCAAAAATGGGGTTAAATTTGGAAGAAAAACTAGAAGATGAAGTGGGTCTGTTATCTGGAGGGCAAAGGCAAGTGATTACACTGTTGATGGCGACGATTAAAAAGCCAAAATTGCTATTGCTTGATGAACATGTCGCGGCACTAGATCCAAAAGCGACCCAACAAGTCATGAAGATTACCGAAGAACGTGTGCGAGAAGAGCATATTACCACCTTAATGGTGACCCATAATATGCAGCATGCTATTGATTATGGGAATCGACTCATTATGATGGACGAGGGGAGAATAGTCGTCGACGTTTCAGGAGAAGAAAAGAGGCAACTTACCGTATCTGATCTTGTTAATTTATTCCATAAAGAAGCTGGAAAAGAAATGCAGACAGATGAAATGTTGCTTAGTAAATAGTCATCATTTTATGTGTAACATACAACTATCTTATAAAAGAACACACCCATTTAACTAAAAATACTGCCATCACAACATTTTGTTACTGGTGCAGTATACAACTAAATTGTTAGGAGCTATCAAATGAAAATCAAGTTGCCAAACAGCGTTGAGTTGTTTTACAGAAAAATAGGCCATGGAGAACCTTTATTATTGTTACATGGAAATGGGGATTCTCATAAAGATCTAGAAACCTTGGGAAAAACTCTCGCGAATAATTATACGGTTTATTTAATTGACTCGAGAGGTCATGGTAAAAGTTCACACCAAGACGAGCATTTGACCTACGAAGATTTAGCGGAAGATATTG
This sequence comes from uncultured Carnobacteriaceae bacterium, assembly GCA_964555455.1. GTDB lineage: Bacteria > Bacillota > Bacilli > Lactobacillales > Carnobacteriaceae_A > Atopostipes. The sequence continues at coordinate 12,695 of CAZKSU010000033.1, read as the reverse complement.
ATTTTTTTATACAAGAATTACAGTTAGAAAAGGTTAATATTATTGGCCATAGTGATGGAGCAATTATCGCAGCTTTATTAGCCATTGACCAAAAACCTTACTTAAGAAAAATTGTTTTACTAGGCTTGACTTTAAAACCAGAGCTCATGAAAGAAAAATGGACAGACTGGATCCGCGTCGAATATGAGAAACATAAACATCCATTATTTCGTTTAATGATGGAAGAACCGCAAATTGAGCTGCATCAGTTACAAACTATAGAAATACCGGCATTGGTGGTTGCTGCTGAAGATGATGTAATGGATACAGAGGTCTATGTCAAAATCAGCGAACATATCCCACGCAGTGACTTATATTTTGTAGAGAACGAGGACCATATGTCGTATGTCAACCATACCGATAAGTTTGCCACAAAAGCACTAAGTTTCTTAAATCAACCAGTTATCCGTGTTTCTGGCGAGCATTCTGAGAAGAATTCATGAGTAACTATGCATCACAAGTTTTCAAATTGTCTCTAAATGCTCACTAAACAAACCATAACTAAGTTATAAGGAGATAGATAGATGTTTCAAGAGAATGATTATATTACGAGGCAGATTAAAACGATGGTCAAAGGTTTAGGAAAATTTATGGGGCTTGAACAGATTAAAGAATTTCTGCAGATTGGTAATGAGGAAGAAAGCGGAATAACTGATGACGAGTTAGAAACAATTATTGCCACATCTAAGATTGAATTGATTATTGCAAATAGAGGGATAAGCAAAGAAGATTTGGCAGCCGAATTGAATATGGGCATTGAAGAAACAAAACAACTGCTGAAGAACAAATTTATACCAAGCAAAGGAAAAATTGATCAGCTGAATCGGTTTATTAATGAGAATGAGAGATATTTGTAAGAGAAGAGAGGAAAAAAGGTTAAATCAGCCGATATTTATCGGAGGGAAATTTCCTTTCTTTTGGTATATAACTCTGTATAATATATATTATGTAAACTAAAAGATAAATTTTTTAAAGATACATGACCGGACTGCAAAATATTTATTGACCTCTCTTTTTCGAGCTCAATTTTTTGTGTTTTAGGAACTTTCTATTAAATCCCTTTTAAATTCAGTTCAGTAATAAAAATCCTCAAAAATTTTATCATTCTCTGTCTGCTATCGTTAACTTAAACAAAAACTATAAGTTGCTAGACGTTACACAAATATAATCTATTATAATCTATCCTGCTATTTGGTTTGTTTGCTTACCTCTTTTTGAATGTCTCTGCCTATCTGTATCTATAAGTAAAGTAAGTAAAAACCAAATCTGCTAGCTAGTGATCATCCAACCAGTTTTCACTTTATATTTCTAATCTATAAATACCATACAATATCTATATAGCTATATATACAATACAAGATTAATATTTATAGCTATATACACAATACAAGATTAATATTTCTAAAATGAAGTAATTTACAGCCTCTAAATCCTTATCTTTGAACATTGAACGCTAAGCAAGTAAAGAACTTAAAAAAAGCACTTCATGTCAGCAATTGTTGGCTTTTAGCATGAAGTGCTTTTTATACATTTATACTGTCAGAATATTATCAAATTAGTGGATTGTCGACGTTTTTAAATGAATCTTCATCAATTGGCTTACCGCCGTCCATTAACTTTGCTACATCTTTGCGTTTTTCGCTCTTATTAGCGAATAGTATAGCCAGCGGATAATTATTTTCATCTACATACGCCACTGTAAATTGTTTGTCATCTAATAAAGAGCCGCGAGTTATCGTCTTATGCCAGTTAATCGCTTGACCCAAATACTCGAAAGTTTGATCGTATTGATCCGTCCAGAAGTATGGGCGTTCGGTATACGGTTTGCTGCGCGGTTGCATGATATTCTTCGCAATCGCTTGTCCATGATAAAAAGCATGTTCCCAGTGCTCAACATGAACTAGTTTGTCTTGGTATGGCCACATAGCGCTGTCTCCTGCGGCATAGACATCATCTAAAGAGGTTTCTCCGTATTCATTCACCACGTATCCACGATCTACTTCTAAATCAGGATGAGTGAGCGTTGTATTAGGTGTGACGCCGATACCAATGATTACCATCTCAGCATGTATTTCTTTCCCATCCCTTGTCACGGCAGATTTTACATTGCCTTGTTCATCTTGGTTAAGTGAAGCAACAGCTTCTCCTGTTATAAACTCAACACCGTGTGCTTGATGCATCTTCATAAAATATTTAGAGACGTCTTCCCCTAAAATTCTGCCTAATGGATAATTCTCAAGTTCAACTACGGTTACGTTCATACCTAATTGCGAAAAAGTAGAAGCCATTTCTAAACCAATGAATCCACCCCCAACAATAACTAGCTCTTTTGCTTTTTGAGACCAATTCTTAATCGCTAAAGCGTTATCAAAGTCTCTTAAATAAAATACGCCTGAAGCATCACTTCCAGGGATATTTAATGTTCGCAGTGTAGAACCTGTTGCTAAGACTAGTTTATCATATGGCAGAACTTCCTCTGTATTTGTTTGTACGGTCTTCTCCTCTGGGTTTAAATCAGTGACTTTTGTATTTAACTTCATATCAATTTTTGATTTAGTAAAAAAGTCTTCATTTTGAAACACCGGCGGATCCATCGTTTCTGAATCAATCATCCAATCTTTGGAAAGGACTTTAGGGTCATACGGCAAAACGTTTTGTTCGGTAACCACTGTGATTTTGCCTTCGTACCCTTCTTTTCTTAGACCTTTCGCTACATTGTACCCCGCTAGTGATCCGCCAACAATAACTACTCCATTATTCATAACAACCATTCCTCATTTCACTATTCTATAATTTGTAAGCACTTCCATAACCTTCTACTTTGATTATATAATAGTTTCAATGATTAATAAAGAAAACGGGAGGTTTTAATAGAAATGCCCAAAACTCAATTGATATGCTGTACCTTTACATCAGTCAGATTTAGGTCAAAAAATGTACTGTATCGTTTCGCTTCATTATTTAATAGATCGAGTGGTACGTCCATAGTAGTCGCTAATATATAGTTCATAGTGAGTATTGATTTATTTACTTCAGGTTTCCAACTGCCGATGACTTCCCCATTAAAAAGAATCGGGAAAACATATCCAGATTTCTTGGGATCAAGTGTATCTTGCATTGCATGTGACCATGTGGCAGTACGATCCTTATAACCAATCAGGAATTCATCCAGACTATAGATTAAATGAATGCAATCAGAAGACTTTTTATCTTCGAAAAGGTTATTTGTTGAACACCAATACTCGACACCCTCTTCGTCCTCGATAAACGGATGACTTTCTGTTAATGAAAGACCTAATTGAGCTTCTTTTTGTGTTAAACCAGACCACCACGAAAAATCTTTTACTGTTGCGGGTCCGTGGCTTTGCAAGTACCGGAAAGCTAGTTTTTCTAAGGCCTCTTCTCGCGTTAGGCTCTGTACCTTTGGAGCCCACTCCTCTACTAGCCCTATAGTTTGTTGCTTTCCTTGCATCGGACCAATGAATATTAACCCATTTTGAGCGGCATACCCCAATATATGATAGTATCTCTGTTGTTTTGTATCAATTCCTGCTTCTTCTAATTCTATCTTAAGCCATGGACGGCTTAAGAGCTTTTTACCTTCCAATATTCTCTGAATCACTTTGAGACTCTCATTCAATTCATGCTCTCTTAGTCCTACTTCTTTTAACATATGAGTTGTATAACGCTTTAACATTCGTTTTTTTGTTAATTGAATTATCCATTGAAGGTCTTCTAGGGTCACAAAATGAATGGTATGCCGCATCGGCCACGACCGTACGATTTTTAAATCTGCCAGAGACTGTAAAATGTCCTCTCTTTTCAAATTTGGTGTTCGTAGGCCAATCGCCCATAGAGCTGGGTTATAGTCTTGGCCTTGCACAGCTCCCATCCATTTCACAGTTTCTTCTGCTGTAGCAAATGAATCTTTATTACTTAGCAGCTGGTTTTGTAACCTATACTTTACAATGTCATTTTGTTTCATTTTATACACCTCCAAATGGATGAGCTATTTTGCTATGGTGTTAGTATTTATGAAGCAATCTGACTCTTGGAACACTGATTTCAACCATGCTTCCCTGCTTTTTCGTCTTTGCAATTGGCTGGGTGGTTTTACTCGCTATCTGGTACGTGTTCAGTCTTCCTTTAAGACCTGAAACAACGATTATTTTTAGACAAAAAAATTAAGAATACAGCATTTCTCAGACTGGAATGCTGTTTTTTGCGTTATATAACAACTACGGACAGAAATCTGTAAATTTATCTTTCGGCTAAGATAAGATGACTGATTAAAGCTCTTGCTTCTTGCCCTTCTGGTGTATCGAAAATCACGTAATCATGCACCATCTTTTCTTTTACATGTAAATGTACCTCTCTCCCCGCTTCTTTCATATAAGATTGAAATTTCAAAATGTCTGGATATAACATTTCCTCCCCTCCTGCAAAAATAGTGATCGAAGGGAGTGCTTCACGGTGTTCAGTATAAAGCGGACTCACTAAGGGGTTGTAAATATTCTCTTCGCCCCCAGCCCACAAACGGCCGGTCTCTTGTAAGTAAGTTTGTGATGGAGAAACGGTATCTGATTTTTCAAATTTTTCCATATCTGAATTCTCTGAGCTAGCATCTAACCAGGGAGAAATGAGTATAAGCTGTTTCGGCTGCGAAATATTTTCATCGGCTAGTAAATGGCTCAATCCAAGTGCGAAACCGCCGCCTGCACTGTCTCCCATCAGTGTAATATTCTTTGGCGAGCCTGTCTGTGCTACTGTTTCTCGGTAAGCTTGTATCACTTTTGGATAGGCATCTTTATAATTAAACTTAGGAACTTTGGGATAGATCGGCATAACGACTTTTGCATCTGTTTGTTGAATGATATCTTCGACCGTTCTAAAATGCGGCGGAGCGGCCGGAAGAATATACCCTCCTCCATGTAAATAGAAGATGACTTGCTGGTCCATATCCTGCTTATCATTAAATACTATAGTCTGCATCCCCTGTAGGTAAACTTCAGAGACCTTAATAGGATCGAACTTAGGAATTTTGATAGGTTTTTCTGTTTTATCTGCAATCTTCTCAAGCCCTTTTTCATATAGGGTCTGGGACTCAAACTGTTTAAGCGGATATGACACCATACCAAATAGCCGTTCAAGTGACCAGCTCTGGAAGGATTGTTTCGATTCCTCTTTTTTATAGTCATACACTGTCTTTCCTACTAAACCTAGCCCTAACAGCCCTGCACCAATCAATACCTTTTTAACTGTCGTCTGTTTATTTACCATAGGCTCTCCTCTCTTCTCCTCTCTTCTCCACTACCCTGCTCTTTTATTGTTGAAAGACTGATAGAAATAGAAAACCAGCATCCAAAAATTGGGATGCTGGTTTTAATGGATTAATCGGTTAAATCAATGGATTCAACTTCTTGGTTTTTAGTTCCTCTCAAATAAACGTTTTTAGGCGTTAATTTTAAGATCAATATATTCGGATCGTCTTTTCCTTCAAAAACTGCATTCATAGGTGCACTCCATAGATGATCAATCAGTGAATCATTTTCCGTAATAGATACTTCGGCTTCGATCTCGACAAAGTTTTTATTGAACAAACCCTCTTCATACCCCAGTAAGACATAAGCATATGGATTCGCTTCAATTTCCTCTACTTTAGACGTCCGTTTATCTGTCATCGTGTAAAGGATGAAACCCTCGTTGTAAAATGTCATATAGCGTGCATGTGGTTTATTCTCTGGAGTGACGGTGGACATTACTCCGATGTTGTCTTTTTCAATAACCTTTAAAGCTGTGTCTCTTATATCTGCCATGTTATCCTCTCCTATTCAGTGTTGACATAAGTATGGAATAAGTCCATACAGTTTTCAACGAATACGCTTTATTCCACTGTCTCCTGCTTGAATGGCAGCCTGCGGAGAATAAAACTGCTGTTAGAGTACTAGGCTAAGAGTCAGCTTGCCGTAAAGTATAAGAACCCGTGGACCAGACGCTTACCTCCCTCATCTTTTGTTCATTCTCGTTAATGCCAGAATGCCCATAATATACCCTTCAGCACCGAAACCACTTATTTGGCCGATGCAAGCTGGCGCCGTTACGGAAGTTTTTCGGAATTCTTCTCGCTTGTGAATATTGCTTAAATGGACCTCTACTGCTGGAGGAGTCACCCCTTTTAAAGCATCATGCACCGCGTAACTATAGTGGGTAAAAGCTCCGGGATTAATAATGATCCCATCGGCCTCATCAGAATGAGCGGCCTGAATCTGATCAATAATGTCCCCTTCGTGATTGCTTTGAAAAAAGACGACTTCATGCCCCTGCTTCTTTGCAAAGTTTTTTATCTTCTCATTGATTGCTTCTAAAGTCTTTCCGCCATAGATTTCTGGCTCTCTGATTCCTAAAAAATTAAGATTAGGACCATGTATAATGTAAAATTTCACTTCTATTCTCCTTTTATGCTGTTTAGTGACATCTGTGCGAGGATTTGTTCAACCGCTGTAGACGGACTGTCGTTGTTCTCAATCGTTAGATCCGCATACTTATGATATAAACCAATCCGTTCATTATAGAGTGTTCGCAGTTTATCCAAACCTTCTTTCAACAGCGGCCGTGTTCCCACTTCTACATCGTGGGTAATCTGATCTAAACTGCGATTTAAAAAAATAATGAGGCCATTCTTGGCTAAGGCTTGCATATTCTCTTCCCGCAAAACAACCCCGCCGCCTGTCGCAATAATGAGTGGTGCTCTCGATGCAATGTTTAAGGTCACTTCAGATTCCACTTTTCTAAAATAAGCCTCTCCTTTTTTAAATAACTCTGGGATTTCCTGCTGCGAGTATGTTTCAATTGCTTCATCTAAATCTATAAAAGGGACTTGTACTTCTTTACTGAGTAAACGTCCTATTGTTGTTTTGCCGCTGCCAGGCATACCGATTAACACTAAATTATTTTTCATTGCGCACCTTTCCAATTCTTTCGAAAGTAAGTCAAAACATCAAGGCGTTCTTCTTTTGTCAATTGCCGCTCTTCCCATATCTCAACCGAACGAATCGCTTGTCCGACCAGCATGTCTAAACCATTGACGGTTTCTTTTCCAAGCTGATTACCTATCTTGAGGAATACTGTCTCTACAGGGTTATACGTCATATCAAATAAAGCAGTAAACTTCTCGAGCACATGTTCATCTACCGGAGACTGTTCGACATGTGGATACATGCCTACTGGTGTGCAATTGATAATATAATCGCCTGTTCTGTTCTTTAATTCTTCGTAGTCAATGTACTCCCAAGGCCCCTGCAAATTCTGAGGCGACCGGGAAACAATGGTGATGGCGGCTGCGCCCTGATCTTGCAGATAGTGCGCGATAGCCTGTGAAGCTCCCCCCGAACCGAGTATGTAAGCTCTGCTGTCTTCAACTTGCCAGCCTTTTTGCTCAAAAGTCAACGCTATCCCATCATAATCTGTATTGTATCCTGTAAATGTTCCCTTATTGTTTTTGATTGTGTTCACTGAAGACAAGCGTTCTGCTAACGGTGAAATAGCGTCCAAAAAAGGTATAAAGTCTTCTTTATAGGGAATGGTCACATTAGCCCCTTTAATGCCTAATACCCTCATCGCTTCTAAGGCAGAACTTATTTCATTTTCAGCAATTTCGAAATTCTTATAAGCCGCTTCGATACCTGCGACTTCGTAGATTTTTTTATGAATCTGCGGGGATATACTGTGTCCTAATGTTTTGCCAAATAATCCATAAAAATTCATTATATCTTCCCTTCTCCCTTTAAATTAAAATAACTATACGGAAGAAAAGGGTTAAACTCAAGCTAAAATGAGAAGAAAACATCGTAAGTTAAAATTAAATTAGAAAAACACTTGCATTTCTAATTTAATTTAGCTATGATTGTAATCAACAAAAGGAAACGAGGAATTCATATGTTAATCAAGCAAATCAAAAACACATCTTTATTTTATGGCTACTTTAGATAGGTTCATATCCGCACTTTGGGTATGAACAGTGAAAAAACTTTCATATCTGAAGTGGCTTGATTTACTATGGTTTACTAGCCGCTTAGAAAATACTCAGCGGTTTGTTAAATATAAATTCTGCAGTTACAACCTCAGAATTTAAAAGAAACTCTGCTTAGTTTTTTCTAAGCAGAGTTTCTTTTTTATTATAAAACAAGGAGAGATACAAATGATTATTGTCATGAGAAGAAATGCAACCAATCAGAACATCAAGGAAGTTATGGAAAAAATTGAAAAAGCAGGTTTAACCCCTGTTCCCAGTGAAGGTGCCGAGCGTAATGTCATCGGAGTTTTAGGAGATACAGCGACGCTTGATTTACGCAAAGTACGTGCCGATAAAAATATTTCAGAAGTCTTGCGTGTATCAGAACCTTATAAATTAGCCAATCGTGCTTTCCATCCTGACAATACTCAGATTCAAGTGGATGATGAAGTGATCGGCGGGGAACGATTAGCCATTATCGCAGGTCCTTGTTCCGTTGAGGGAGAAAAAGAGATCATCAGCAACGCGAAAAAAATGAAGCTGGCCGGTGCGAACTTCCTGCGCGGCGGAGCATTCAAACCTAGAACCTCTCCTTACTCTTTCCAAGGTTTAGAATTAGAAGGGCTGCGTCTGCTTCAATTAGCAAAAAGAGAAACAGGTCTTCCGATTGTCTCTGAATTGATGTCTACTGAATACATTGATGACTTTGTTGAAAACGTCGATATCATTCAAATCGGAGCGCGCAATATGCAAAACTTTGATCTCTTGAAAGAAATTGGAAAAACTCAAACGCCTATTCTGTTGAAACGCGGCATGTCAGCCACTTACAAAGAATGGTTAATGTCGGCAGAATACATCATGTCTGAAGGAAATCCAAACGTCATTTTATGTGAGCGCGGAATCCGTACCTTTGAAACAGAGACTCGAAATGCTCTGGATATCCAAGCCGTGCCTGTAATGAAAAAGAAAACGCACTTGCCTGTTGTTGTTGATCCAAGCCACGCTGCCGGGAAAACGTACTTGATCCCTGCCGGAGCAAAAGCCGGTGTGGTTGCGGGTGCAGACGGCTTAATGATTGAAACACATGAAGATCCAGAAAATGCTTGGAGTGACGGTGAACAGTCCTTGACGCCAGATGAATTTGACCAAGTGATGGAACAAATCGAGGTATTGGCTGGAGTTGAAGGAAGAACCGTTCCAGCAAGAGGAACCGTTCCAACGAAATAAACAGAAAGGATGGGAAGTATGGCTCTCTTAACTGTGGATGTAGCATCAGAGGATATTCATTATCCTCTGAAAATCCAAAAAGGTTTACTCAATCATTTAGCGAATGAAATAAAAGAGATTTATGGGAACTCAAAGATTGCCATCATCACCGATCAAAATGTGCATCATCACTATGGCGAGAAAGTATCAAAACAGCTGATTGATGCCAATTTTGAAGTGGAAATGATTGTGCTGACTCCCGGTGAACAAGCTAAATCCATGAAGAATCTGCAATCCCTCTATTCTCGCTTTATTCAATTCGGTCTTTCACGCAGCGATTTAATTCTCGCACTCGGCGGCGGAGTCATCGGCGACTTGGCCGGTTTTGCGGCTGCTAGTTATCTCAGAGGCATTCCTTTTGTGCAAATTCCGACGACTTTACTCGCACAAGTAGACAGCAGCGTGGGCGGGAAAGTCGCCATTGATTTGCCGGAAGGAAAAAATTTAGCAGGTGCTTTTTACCACCCTAAGCTGGTGATTATCGATCCAGATGTTCTTGAAACATTGTCGGATTCAACCTTTAATGACGGCATGGCGGAAGTGATTAAATATGGCTTGATTGCGGACAAAGCTTTCTTTGCTCAGTTACAGCAGTATACTCAGCGCGCGGAAGTCATGGATGAGATTGAAGAAATTATAAAAATCTGCTGCGAGATAAAAAAAGACTTTGTGCAGGCGGATGAAAAAGACACTTCTCAACGCATGATATTAAATTTTGGACATACCATTGGTCATGCGATTGAAGCTTATTACAATTACGGCAAGTATACGCATGGCCAAGCCATCTCGATTGGTATGGCCGCAATGAATCAGCTGACGGAACAGCAAGGAATCAGTCCAGCTGGTTCAACGGCAATTATTGAAACCATTTTAAAGCAATACCAATTACCAACGAAATTAGACATCCAAACGGATTATCAAGATATTTTATCTCTCATTAAAAATGACAAAAAAAATATCCAAAATACTTTGCATATTGTCGTTTTAGAGGCCATTGGCCAGGCGCGGACAATGAGAGCATCTGAGGATTTTTTCACTCCTCTGTTGAAAGGATTTGACATTGATTGACAGACTTATTAATTAAACCAACCAAACTAAGCGGAACCGTCAATATTCCACCTTCTAAAAGCATGGCTCATCGTGCCATTATTGCGGCCTGTTTAGCTGAAGGAAACAGCGTGGTCCGCAATATTGATCTATCGGATGATATTATTGCGACGATTGAAGGCATGAGAAGCTTCGGCTCTCAAATCAATATTCTAGAGGATGGTTCGCGGAAACACCTGGAGATTCAAGGCGCCCAGCCTCATGCGGAAAAGGAAGAACGTCTGATTGATGCGAACGAATCAGGCTCCACGCTCCGTTTCTTTATTCCAATTGCCACGTTATTTAGAGGAAAAACGCGGTTCATTGGCCGTGGAAAGTTAGGTTCCAGGCCTTTAGATACTTATGAGAAAATATTCAAAGAACAAAATCTGCTTTACGAGCCTTCCGGTACCACAGCGTTGGATTTGACTGTTGCAGGTCCGCTTCAAGCAGGTCGCTATGAACTGGCCGGGAATATCAGCTCTCAATTCATCACTGGTTTGCTGTTCACTCTCCCCTTGTTAAAGGGCGATTCAGAGATTGTGATTACTACAGAGCTAGAATCGATTGGCTACTTAGAGTTAACATTAGAAATACTCAGAGAGTTTGGCCTTACCGTTCATTATCACGAAGAGGAACAAACCTTTAAGATACCGGGCGACCAGCAGTACAAAGCACGCGACTATACGGTAGAAGGCGATTATTCGCAAGCTGCTTTCTTTTTAAGTGCTGGAGCTTTAGGAAATGATGTGACTGTCACCGGCTTAAAACCGGATTCCAATCAAGGAGATAAAGGAATTATGGATATTTTAAGCCAGTTAAAGGCTGAATTAAAAAGAGATGGGGATACAGTCGCTGTTACAGCTCCAGCTGGTTTGCAAGGCGGCGTAACTATTGATGGCGCCCAAGTGCCAGATATCATCCCGGTTTCTGCCCTCGTCGCTAGTCTGAGTCCAGGCGAAACAAAAATCATTAACTTGAAACGCCTGCGAATCAAAGAAAGTGACCGGCTGGAAGCAACCAAGGAAGAATTAGAAAAATTAGGAGCGGACATTCAAGTTGTCGGTGACGATTTGCAGATCAGGGGTGCTTCTCAGCTGAAAGGCAAAAGCATCGGCTGGAGTCATAAAGATCACCGCATGGCTATGATGCTGGCGATTGCAAGTACGGTTTGTGAGCAAGAGATTATTATCCGGGATGCAGAATATGTGTCAAAATCATATCCTTCATTCTGGCAAGAATTTGAAGCTTTAGGAGGACAGATTAGTGAGTGGAATATGGGGAAATAATTTAGAATTATCAATTTTCGGTGAATCGCATGGCCGGGCAATCGGTATTACGATTAATGGTTTACCGCCAGGACTTGAAATCGATATGGATGCAGTGTTAGTAGAAATGGCGCGGCGAGCACCGGGGAGAAACAAATTAACGACACCACGTAAAGAAAAAGACGAGCCGGATATAGTCAGTGGCATGGTGGATGGCAAAACGACTGGTACGCCGTTAACTGCTTTGATTTGGAATACGAACACCCGGTCGAAAGATTACAGCCAAATGAAACGCTTAATGCGGCCTGGACAAGCCGATTATCCGGGAAAAGTCCGTTATGAGGGACATAATGATTACCGAGGAAGCGGGCACTTCTCTGGTCGAATTACGGCTCCCCTAGTTTTTGCCGGAGCTATCGCCCAACAGTGGCTCCAACAAAAAGGGATTACAATCGGATCGCATATTCAATCGATTGCGGATGTAGAAGACGAAACGTTCAAGGAGCAAAAACAGGTAACGGCCGAACAAGTAAAGGAAATGAAACAGCATCAGCTGCCAGTCTTTAATGAAACCCAAAGAGACAAGATGGAACAGGTCATTGTAGAGGCTAAGGAAGATAAAGATTCCGTAGGCGGCATTGTGGAAACCTTTGTTCTCGGCATAGACGCCGGTTACGGCAATCCTTTCTTTGATTCCGTTGAGTCTACATTAGCGCATCTTGTCTTCGCTGTCCCTGCTACCAAAGGAATTGAATTCGGAACGGGTTTTGAAATTTCTCGAATGCGCGGTTCTGAGGCGAATGATGAATACTATTACGATGAGAACAATGAAATCAAAACACGGACGAATAATAATGGTGGCATTTTAGGTGGCATCACTTACGGCATGCCTATTGTATACCGAACGGCCATCAAGCCGCCAGCTTCTATTGAGAAAAAGCAACAAACCATTGATATTGAAACAAAAGAAAATGCAGAGTTAGAAGTGCATGGCCGCCACGATCCTTGTATCGTTCCTCGAGTAT
>CAZKSU010000032.1:0-14634 GCA_964555455.1 uncultured Carnobacteriaceae bacterium | reverse complement strand
GCGTTGACGTTTTATTTGGTTATCCCGGAGGGGCGGTTTTGCATATCTTTGATGAGTTCTATAGGGACCAAACCAACCATATACTGGTCAGACACGAACAAGGCGCCGTTCATGCTGCGGATGGCTACGCCCGCGTGACAGGCAAACCCGGAGTATGTATCGTGACCAGTGGACCAGGTGCTACGAATGCCGTCACCGGTGTTGCCACGGCCATGATGGATTCTATTCCATTAGTGCTGATCACCGGTCAAGTGGGGGCCGGCGGGATTGGCAAAGATGCTTTCCAAGAAGTGGATGTACTCAGCATGATGACGCCGATTACAAAGTATGTTTATCAAGTCTCCGATGCAGCCGATATGCAAAGAATTGTCCATGAAGCCTTTCACTTGGCCAGTTCAGGTCGCAAAGGGCCGGTTGTCATTGATATTCCTAAAAATATCGGGGTTGAGTTTGCGGAAGAAAAACCCTTCGATCAAATTGAAATGGATTTACCCGCCTATCCCATGCGGGAAACAGAAGAAAATGAATTAGATGTCGGCCCTTTGATGTCTGCTCTTTCAAAAGCTAAAAAACCGCTGCTTCTATGGGGTCACGGGGTCACACTCGACAAGGCAGATGAGCTGTTGACCCGGTTTATTGAAAAATATGAACTGCCAGCCACTTCTACTCTATTAGGGTTGGGTGCCTATCCATCCGGCGGTAAGTTCAATTTAGGAATGGCCGGTATGCACGGCACGTACGCTGCGAATATGGCTTTGATGGAGTGCGACTTGCTTATTAACATTGGCTCCCGTTTTGATGACCGTGTAGTAAGCGATCCAGAAAATTTTGCACCTCATGCTAAAATCGCGCATTTCGATATTGACGCCAGTGAAATCGGCAAAATATTAGAGCCGGATTTTGGGTACCTAACCAGCGCGAAGAACGCTTTAAAGCACTTGCTCGATTATGATGTAAGAGACTACAAAGCGCCCTCTGCTTGGGTGGATAAAGTACTAGAGAATAAAAAGAAACACCCGCTGCATTATGAAGAGAAACACACCATCCGTCCTGAAAGGCTGATTGAATATGTGGGAGAAAAAACCAATGGTGAAGCGTATGTGATCACCGATGTGGGCCAACATCAAATGTGGGCAGCGCAATTCTATCCCTATACATTTGGAAATCAGCTTTTAACTAGCGGCGGTGCCGGCGCGATGGGCTACGGCATCCCCGCAGCTATCGGCGCGAAGGTGGGCGCTCCTGCTAAAGACGTCGTTGCTTTTGTCGGAGATGGCGGCTTCCAGATGACAAGCCAGGAGCTTAATATTCTAAAGAAGCAAGATGTGAATGTTAAATATTTTTTGATCAACAACTCGTCCTTAGGGATGGTCCGCCAATGGCAAGCGGAATTTTATGAGAAGCGTTATTCTCACTCTTATTCTTCTGCCCTGCCGGATTTTGTCGGTTTATCCGAAGCATTAGGTGTTAAGGCGGCGAAAGTTTCAGATCCTGCTGAATTGAAAGCAGCAGTTGATGTCGCCATGGCGCATGAAGGGTCTTATGTCCTTGAAGTTCTTATTGATCCAGACGATGCTGTCACACCAATGGTTGCGGCGGGTGAAGCAAACGATCAAATGAAAGGGGTCTATACATGTACCGATTAATCAAAGTCCAAGCCGTCAATCGCCCCGGTGTCCTGCACCGGATGACACAAACGGTGTTAAGAAATCATTACAATATCGACCATCTCACAGTCACTGAAACAGCAGATCCAAAAATTTCATTAATGACCTTTGGAATTTGTTTTTCTGAAGAGGCTGTTGAACATGAAGCAAGCCTATTGGCTAAACAAATGGAAAAACAAGTCGATGTCGTTAAAGCAGAGGTTCTAACAGCCAATGCAGCGGTCTAAAAAATTATAGGAGGAAATAAAAATGGCAAAAGTTTATTATGAAAGTGATGTACAGCAAGATGCTTTAGCAGGCAAAAAGCTCGCAGTCTTAGGATATGGTTCGCAAGGCGGTGCGCATGCCAAAAACTTGCGCGACACGGGTCATGATGTGGTTATCGGCATTCGTCCAGGCAGTTCCGCCAACCGTGCGAAAGAAGACGGATTTGAGGTGTATGAAATTCCTGAAGCGGTCAGGCAAGCAGATGTGACAATGATCCTTCTCCCTGATGAAATTCAAGCGGACGTTTATACAAGGCAAATTGAGCCGAATTTAGAGGCCGGCAATGCCGTCGCTTTTGCCCATGGTTTCAATATCCGTTTTGAAACCATTAAACCGCAAGAAGATGTGGATGTCTTTATGGTTGCGCCCAAAGGTCCAGGGCATTTAGTCCGCCGAGAATTTGAGAATGGATCAGCCGTTCCAGCTTTGTTTGCGGTGCATCAAGATGCGACAGGTCAGGCACGTGACCTGGCTTTATCCTGGGCTCAAGGATTAGGCGCCACCCGCGTAGGAGTCATCGAAACAGATTTCACAGAAGAAACAGAAACAGACTTATTTGGAGAACAAGCGGTGCTTTGCGGAGGCGTGACGCATCTCATTCAATCGGGCTTTGAGGTGCTAACAGAAGCGGGTTACCAACCTGAAATTGCCTACTTTGAAGTCTTGCATGAGATGAAGTTAATCGTTGATTTAATTTACGAAGGCGGTATGGAACATATGCGCCGTTCCATCTCTAACACAGCAGAATTCGGCGAGTATGTTTCGGGACCCCGGATCATCACTTCCGATACCAAAGAGAACATGCAGAAAATTCTAGCGGATATTCAAGACGGCTCCTTTGCGGAAACTTTTACAGACGATTATGCGGAGGGTTTTGAAAACTTCAACCACTTGCGTCAAGAACAAGCGGGGCATCCGATCGAAGAAGTCGGCCGTCAATTGCGTGAAATGATGCCATTCGTTAAACAAAATGCCGTAGATACAAAAAACTAAAGCGAAGATAAGATTAGAAACAATACTTTAAGAAGGAGTGAATAGCAGTGTCCGAAACCGTACTTAATACCGTACTTAATAAAGATCACATACTCGAAGCTTATAAGGTGTTAAAGCCGATTGTGCGAGAAACCCCTTTGCAAAAAGACGAATATCTCTCCAACAAGTACCAAGCCAATATTTACTTAAAAAGAGAAGATTTACAAATCGTGCGTTCATTTAAGCTTCGCGGTGCTTATTACGCGATGTCCCAGTTGGCCAAAGAGGACTTAGAGAATGGGGTCGTCTGTGCTTCGGCCGGGAACCACGCTCAAGGCGTCGCCTATACAGCAAAAGCATTAAAAACACAGGCCGATATTTTTATGCCGGTAACGACACCCAATCAAAAAATCCAGCAAGTCCGCTACTTCGGCGAGGACTATGTCCGCATTCATTTGGTCGGCGATACATTTGATGAATGCAATCAACAAGCGCATGACTACGCGGAAGAGCACGAACAGTTTTACGTGGAGCCTTTTAATGATTTAGATGTGATTGCTGGGCAAGGAACTTTAGCGGTTGAAATACATAAAGATCTGGTTGCCAAAGGCGAAGAAGCGGATTATGTTTTAGCAGCCATTGGCGGCGGCGGTCTCTCTTCTGGAGTGGCCACGTATGTCAAAGAAGCGATGCCGGACACCAAGGTCTTAGGTGTGGAATCGGCAGGAGCGCCCTCAATGAAAACATCCATTGAAAACAACCAAGTGACAGAACTTGAAGAAATTGACGCCTTTTGTGATGGGACAGCCGTCGCTAAGGTTGGGGATAAGACATTCGATCTGGCGAAAAAATTGCTCGACGACATTGTTGTGGTGGATGAAGGGTTGGTTTGCTCCAAAATCCTTGACATGTATACCCGCCAAGCCATTATTGCAGAACCTTCCGGGGCACTGACGGTTGCGGCGCTCGAGGAGCTGAAAGATGAAATCAAAGGCAAAAATGTCGTTTGCATCATCAGCGGCGGCAATAATGACATCAACCGTTTGAGTGAGATTGAAGAAAAAGCCCTTGTTTATGAAGGGACAAAGCAATATTTTATCGTCAATTTCCCGCAAAGACCAGGTGCCTTGAAGGATTTTGTCAGTGATATTTTAGGACCGGGCGATGACATTACGCTCTTTCAATACATGAAGAAAACCAACCAAAGCTCAGGGCCGCTCATTGTGGGGGTGCTGCTGGCGGATTATGAAACCCTCCCTGCCTTATTAAAGCGACTACAGGTCTTTGATCCCAACTATATTTCAGTTAATGAAAACTCTTCTCTTTATAAACTATTGGTTTAAGAAAATCGTACGGCTTTCTGCAAAAAAAGTCCATCCGCATTTTTAGAAATGCGGATGGACTTTTTTTGTCCACTCAATACGGCAAGCAACATAGAGGCTCCTTCATCTTATTCGGAGGTTTCAATGTCCGCTTCCAATTGACTATAATCAATGGTTGACTGCATGTACTGTTCATTTTCTACCGGGAAATGTTGTTCTAATGTCTCCACCGTTTGCCAGGCTGCGGTCCCTTTTTCCAGGTGAAAATCATACACATGGCCGCCAAAATCCCGGTCATCGTTTAGAAAATGCAGGTGAAAATGGGGCACAGCAAGTGTACCGAAAGCCTCGGGGGTAAAGAAACCAACGATCGTCCCCGTTATATTTTCTGCGACAAATTCCCCTTGTTCTGAGGAAACTTCTGCTGGTCGAGGATACGGCGGTGTCTGCTTCGCAACCGCCCGGCAATGCATCTGTTTAAACTGCCCCGTCACTCGTACCGCTTGAAACGTGTTTTGACTCGAGAAATGCGCCAACAGCTGCTCTTTCAACTGCTCCGCCGTCATCGCTTCCTCGATTTTTAGCGCCCCTTCTTGTTCAAAATCGATGACCGCCGCATAAGGGGTCTTCACTTTACCGTTGACTTCCCCTACCGTTCCATCGGATGTTATTTGATAAGGCGTGCCATCAAGGATAACAAGCTCCCCATCAAAACTGTGCAAAGTGCCAATTCCCATATTTCCATGTTCGGATAACGCCTCTAATGAGAGAGAACCTGCCAATTGCCCCGCCATCAGAGCACCAATCGTCCCGTGTTGAAATAGTTTACCCATAAATCGATCTCCTTCTTCACTTCTTGTATTCAGTTTAGCACGAAACGCAACAGCGATTAAAGAATAGTTCTCTTACCGCTATCGGGTATGTCCGTTTTCTAAAAGTGCCGCTCCTTGTTGTCTACTCTTCAGGAGTAGCGCCGCTGACAGCGTCTGGATCTTTTACCAGCATCATGCCTGTTTCTTCCAGATAAAAATCAATCAAAGGCTGAATATCTTGTGCATATTGATTGATGCCGCGGTACTCTCCTTCTTCGTCATAAACACCCTGATAAGTGACCACTTTGAATGCGTCTTCGTTGTCGCTCGGAGCCACACGCTGAAAGAAATCAATTTCGCCGGCGTAAAATAAATCCAGCGCACGCTGCATATTTTCTTGGGCAGCTTCCGGATGCCCATCTGTCAGCGCATCGCCGACTTGTTCAGGGGCGCGGGGCGCTAACATTTCTTCTGGTTCTGCGCGGTAATTGTAGTAAAGAAATTGACTGTTCTCATCCGCAAAGGTGACTTCCATCGGCAGATGCTTTAATAAAGAATTGATCTGGTCGACGGTTAAAACACCGCGGTCCAAAGCGACATATGTATCGCCGCTGACAGCCTCTGTAAATTCACTGGCTTCTTCCACCCATTTTTCTGAATTTTCCACCGGAATCGTCGTCTCGACCGTATCGCCTTTATGAATCGAAGGAGCTTCTTCGACTTCCACGCTGGCTAATTCTGATGCTTCAGGGGCTGCCGAGGGTTCAGCACTCGATTCGGATCTTCCGCAAGCAGAAAGCAAGACAAAAGCAATCGGCGCCAGCAGCAGTCCTTTTTGTATTTTCATAAATTTCATCCTCCTAAAATTTTTCACAGTTACCTATTGTAGAGGATTATGTTCCAGGAAGAAACTATTTTGAACTTTTTTTCAGCTCAAAATATTCCTCTCTGAGCAATCCATAAAACAGCATATCCACCCATTCGCCATTTTTCCAAATTTCATGATGGCGCGACACCCCTTCTTTCTTCATGCCTAAACGTTTCATCACCGCTTCCGAAGCTGTATTTCTCGCATCACACGAAGCGGTAACCTTTTCAAGCTCCAGCGTTTCAAAAGCAAACTCAACCATCGCTGCTGCGGCTTCTGTGGCATAGCCTTTTTTCGAATAGGTTTGATTCAAAATATAGCCGATTTCGGCTTTAGACTTTTTCATGTCGACACGGATATCAATGGTGCCGATGAATTTTTCCTCTGTTTTCAGTTCAATGCCGAATTTCCCCAAAGGACTGGCTATAAAGTAGTTCGCTATGGCGTGCTGGGTATCTTCAATCGATTCGTGAGCAGGAAAGACAAAATAGGTATTGTCCTCAACAGAAGCATATTCAAACATATCCTCTGCATCTTCTAATTTTACAGGTCGCAAACGCAAGCGTTCAGTTTCCAATCTCTGATTCACCGCCAAAAAAAGTATTAAATTATCCATTCAACCTTCACATCCTCTTTATGTTCTTCTCATTAAGCAAGGTAATATCTTAAACGTCTCTATTGCTATCCATTGTTCCATGGCCTTCCAGCCTCTTCAAACAATTGTCTTTATTTTACAGGATTCGTTTGGAATAATCATTCATTCTCGTGAAGTTCCTTTCATAATCAAACTTTTTCTTTTCTTCGATTACTAGTATAATAGAAGCATTAAAGGGATAGGAAGTGACACTTATGGAAAGAACAGTTGGTACAGT
Source organism: uncultured Carnobacteriaceae bacterium (assembly GCA_964555455.1). GTDB lineage: Bacteria > Bacillota > Bacilli > Lactobacillales > Carnobacteriaceae_A > Atopostipes. Next base: position 7,854 of record CAZKSU010000032.1, on the reverse strand, counting down.
CGTTCGTGGACTGAGAGCACCAATTATTAAGGAAGGCGACGACATTGTTGAAATCGTCGTTGATACCTTGTTGAACGCTTCAGAACAAGAAGGGTTTGACATTCAAGACCGAGACATTATTACATTAACCGAATCCATTGTTGCACGTGCGCAAGGAAATTTTGCTTCGATTGACGATATTGCAACGGATGTTAAAAATCAATTTGGCGATCAGACAGTAGGCATACTTTTCCCTATTTTAAGCCGCAACCGCTTTATGAACTTACTTAAAGGCTTTGCGCGCGGCGCCAAAGAGATCGTCATTCAATTGAGCTACCCGGCGGATGAAGTGGGCAATCATTTGATTTCTTTGGACCAATTAGATGCCTCGGGCATTAACCCGTGGAGTGATACGTTAACGGAAGAAGAATTTGCTCAGCATTTCGGAAAAATCAAGCATCCATTTACAGGAGTGGATTATATTGAGCTGTACAAAACTATTGCAGCGGATGAAGGCACTCCTTGTACAATCATTTTTTCCAATCAGCCAGAGGCTATTTTAGAGTATACCGATTCCGTGATTACAGCGGATGTCCACACCCGGAAACGGACGAAACGTCTCCTAAAGGAGGCTGGTGCTAAGAAAGTGCTGGATCTAGGGGATATTTTAGCCGCGCCGGTTTCTGAACATGGCGGCTACAATGAAGAATTTGGTCTGTTGGGCGCAAATAACTCGACGGACGAGACAGTTAAATTGTTCCCGTCCCATTCTAAACAAGTGGCAGAAGACATTCAGGCGCGCGTGAAAGAAAAAACGGGCAGAACCATTGAAGCCATGGTTTATGGCGATGGCGCATTTAAAGACCCGGCTGGTAAAATTTGGGAACTGGCGGATCCTGTCGTCTCACCTGGCTATACGGATGGTTTACGCGGTACGCCAAATGAAGTGAAATTGAAGTATATCGCGGACAACGAGCATGCGGATTTAAGCGGTGAAGACTTACAGGATGCGATTCGAAACTCCATTGCCCAAAAAGAGAATCAGGCCAAAGATGCGGATGCCTCTCTTGGAACGACACCCCGTCAATTGACAGACTTGATCGGTTCACTTTCTGATTTGACCTCAGGCAGCGGAGACAAAGGTACGCCATTTATTTATATCCAAGGCTACTTTGATGACTACTCGGCTTAATGGTAAATAAAAAATAGAAAAGCTCCCTGGCTAAATAACTAGTCAGGGAGCTTTTCAGGCGGTCATAAAAGATTGATTCCTTGTTCCTTTTATCCATTGGAGGATTCATATTGCAAGTTCTCCTGCAGCTCCGTTTCTCGTTTTCTTTCTTTCTTGGCCGCCACTTGCCTTGCAGCTAAGTAAATGAACATTATATTCATGATATGGAACACAAGCGAAATAGTAAAGGCAGGGACATAAGAACCCATAAAGTCATAAACATACCCTACGAGGGATATAGAGAGTGCGCCTCCAACGGCAGTTGCAAAAGAAATAATGGGATAAATCTTATTAAATTTTCTTATTCCAAAGTATTCTCTTGTGATCAATGTGATGCCTACAGCAGGCAAAGCATAAATCGTTCCAAACAGGAAGGAAGATAGAATGAGAATGGGTACACTGGATACAGTCAATAGGAGAGCAATAGACAGTATGTTTAGTAAAATCATAAAAACAGTGGTTTTTGTCGCGCCTAAGCGATCGCTTAAAAGTCCAAACAGCACTTTAAAGACAATATTTCCTAACATCGCTACAGACAACATGACAGAGCCGACAGATAGACTGTGATTAATGGTTTCAGCATATCCAGGAAAATGTTGGGGAATACCTGTTATCATGGTCAGTAAAACAGCTAAAACAACGATAAAGAACAATAAGGACCTCTCTACTTTCTCCGGCTCGTTCATAGAAAGTTTTTCTTGATTTTTTTCCTCTTTCTTTTCATTGTAACCATAGGGCAATAGCCCCTCGTCTCTGGGGTTTAATGAAAACGGATAGACAATGGCCGGAAAACTGCCGATTAACATAAAAACTCCCATCACTATGTAGGAATACTCCCAACCAATAGCTCCGATTAAGTAGGTAAACACGGGAGAGAAAACAGCTCCTGCGATACCAGTAAAACTTAAGATAAGACTCGTAACCAATCCATGGTGTTTGTCGAACCATTCATTGATAATCATCGTTAACGGAACAATGGCAATTAATCCTGATCCGATCCCTCTCAGGCTGCCGAGAATGTAAAACAGGGGCAAACTTTGTGCAAAGCCCATAAGCATATTTGATAGAGAAGCCAGTAGGATTCCAGCAGTAAGAACCGGCTTCAAGCGATACCTGCGAATAAGTGCCGGAGCAAATAAAGACATAATCGCTCCCCAAATCAACGTCAATGTGGATTGGATGGAAAAGGCGCCACGCAAGACACCTAAACTTTCAGCTACTGGTGTAAAAAAAACTCCCCCGGCATTTACCGGAAGCCCCATGACACTCATCGCTAAGCCACAGCAAATTAAGACAATGATCCAATGTTTTCTGCTTCTATTGGGTTGCTCCACTCGTTTATTTTTCATATTTATAGTCAAACCTTCCTTATTTATCTTTTTTAATTTCTATATAAGAAAACAGTTGTCTGATGTGTTTTATGATAAAACTATTGTAGCACAGAATAAAACGTTTTCAAATATATTGTCATAAATATAATTTATTAAATGAGCAATAGTTTCCTATAGAGAAACTACTCAAAAGGAAAGGCGACCTGCACTCTATGGAACCTCTGCATCGCTAAGACGGCCTTAATTTTTACCTTCTGTCTTACTATTTCTTTCTGCCTTCACATTTAAAAAACCTTATCCATCCTCAAGGACAGATAAGGTTTGTTTCTTCATTTGCGAAGCTAAAGCGCACTCTCGTTTTCGCTGCGAACAAGTCGCCAAGATTGCTTGATCGTATTCCACATGCTGGTGTCTGAATAAATCAGCACGTTCGCCCGGTAAAACTGCAGCGAGATAAAGGCCACTAAGACGGTGAAAAGAACCGTTCCGATAATCGACAGCCAGATGTGAAGTGTCGGTACCGTATTGGTCGCGATCCGAAAAGGCATCACAAAAGGCGTTAAGAGCGGAATAAAGGACGAAACGACAACGACTGAGTTTTCTGGCGCAGCCATCGCGAAGAGTCCGATATAAAATCCAAGAAGGACAACCATGGTCAGCGGTGTCGCTGCTCGGCTGATGTCTTCTGTTTTCGTAATCAGCGAGCCTAGGAAAGCCGCAATAAACATATACATAATGACGCCAATAAACAAGAAGGCGGAGGATAAACGCAGAAATTCTAAAAGAATCGCCCCAATATCCAAGTCGGCCAATAAACTGACGACGAAATGATGGTCCCTGAAAACCATAAAGGCCATTAAACCCACCAGGACATAAAACAGAATATGAACAAGCATCACTAGAAATACACCAATAATTTTCCCAAAAAAGTGCGTCGTGGCGGTGGTGCTCGATAGAATGACTTCCATCATCCGCGTGCCTTTTTCTCCAGCCACTTCTTCGATCACCGTTGAAGCATAAAACATAATAAACATCATAATCATAATATTAATAAAATAAGCACTTCCGACGGCAATCACACTGGCCAGACTGTCTTCTTCAACAATTTCACCTTCGTCAATTGAAACAATATGGTTTTCCACCGTCACCGGTTCATTCAAACTTTGAATATCTTCTGGAGATATGCCAATGTTTTCAGCACGCATCAGCACTTGAGTGCTCGACAAGGCTTGTTCAATCAAAGGCAGATGATTATCTAAACTGCTGTCATGAGTCACAGTGGCCTGGACGGTATCACCTGTCACCTCAATCTCAAAGTAGCCGTCGATGAGTTCATCGCCCATCGCTTCTCTGGCTTCTGCTTCCGATGAGATATCCTCTGCGATTTGAATCGATTCATCAAGTTCACCCACCAGCTCCGACATTCCAGGGGTCTCACTGAGAACAGCCACCTCCACTTCCGGCATACCGCCAAAAGTCTGTTCCGCAAAATAGCCAATACCGAAAATAATCCCAATAACTATCAGCGGGGCAAGCAGCATCGTAATAAAACTAATGGAGCGGGTGTTTTTAATAAATGTATCTTTGACAAAAACGCCTAATTTATTCATCGACTTCACCTGCAATCTGTTTGAAGATCTCTTCTAACGTAGGCGGCTGCTGACTAAAGGTTGGGATATAACCGTCCCGGGTCGCTAAGTCAAACAATCGGCGACCGACTTCTGCATCTTCCAATGTAATATAATAAGTCCCTGTGTTTTCTTTCTGAATCGCTGCCACACCGGGCACAGCCACCAGCTCTTCTTCTGAAAGAGATGATTCTAAGTATAAGCGTGTGCGGCCAAAACTTTCTCGGATCTCACCAATCGTCCCGTATAACACTTGGCGCCCATTTTTGAGCATCACCATGTTGTCGCACAACTCTTCCACATTATTCATATTGTGACTAGAGAAAATAATGCTGGCGCCCCGGTCTTTTGCCCGCCGGATACCGGCTTCCAGCAGCTCAGCATTGACCGGATCCAAACCGCTGAACGGTTCATCCAGAATAATCAAATCCGGTTCGTGAATCAGAGTCGTTATCAGCTGGACTTTCTGCTGATTCCCTTTTGATAAAGACTTGATTTTATCTTTCCGTCCCCCAACCACTTCAAATTCTTCTAACCACTCGTCAATCAGAGGGTTAATTTCTACTTTTTTCTTTCCGCGGAGCTGAGCAAAATATAAGATTTGGTGCTCTACGGTCATTTTCTGGTTCAGACCGCGCTCTTCAGGCAGATAGCCAATGTGGTCAAAAAATTGTTTCGAAAAAGATTTACCCTGCCAGCGCACAGTGCCGGTATCCTGGGTCAGCAGCTTCAAAATCAAGCGGAAAGTCGTCGTTTTTCCTGACCCGTTTTGACCAATCAAGCCCATAATCTGGCCGGGTGCAATGGTGAAATCCACCTCATCGACCGCTTGTAAGGTGCCAAAAGCTTTCGATAAATTACTGACTTCTAACATATTTTCACTTCCTCGCTAAAGAGTTAACCTTCAATCATCTTTATATACACTGTCCGCGTTCTCGGCCCATCAAACTCTGAAAAATAAACACTTTGCCAAGTACCAAAAATAGGCTCGCCGTTCTCAATAATCAATGTTTCACTGGCACCAACAACAGAAGATTTCATATGCCCATCCGAATTGCCTTCCATATGCACATAGTCTGGGTCATTAGGAAAAGTTTTATTCAGTCCCCGTTCTAAATCCACTTTCACATCGGGATCGGCATTTTCATTAATCGTAATGCCGGCTGTGGTGTGAGGACAATAAACAACCATCAGACCGCTCTTTACTCCGCTTTCAGCCAGCGCCTCCTCAATGTAGCTGTCCAACAGAACAAATTCTTGTTTCCGATTGGTCTCCACCGTATATTTATAAAGATTCATTTTTTTCCGCCTTTCTTTTCTCACGCAATTCTCTAAAAAATCGGGTCATGAATTCTTTGCATTCCTCTTCTAAAATTCCCGCTTCTACTTCGGCTTGGTGATTAAACTGTTCTTCTTGCAGGAGGTTCATAAGCGTTCCTGCCGTTCCGCCTTTGTAGTCCCCCGTTCCGTAATAGACATGAGGAATACGGGATTGGACAATAGCGCCACTGCACATCGCGCAAGGTTCCACCGTCACAAACAGCGCACAGTTTTCTAAACGCCAGTTTGATAAGTAGCTGTTGGCTTCATCGATGGCCATAATTTCCGCGTGGGTAATCGCTCGGTTCGTAATTTCGCGCTGATTATAGCCGCTCCCGATGACTTCACCTTCATGGACTACAACCGCGCCAATGGGAACTTCATCAATCTGGTACGCTTTTTCTGCCTCTTTTAAGGCTTCTCTCATAAAATATTCTTTTTCTTCTTGAGTAAACATTTTCCACACCTCATCTTCAATCATTGATGTCAGTTTACCATTATTCACTATCTTTTCACACTAATACAAAATGCACATCCAATTCCGATTAGATGTGCATTTCTTCTTATTTGGGTACAAACATGAACGGTTCACCATTGGTTAACTGATCAAGCAGCAGGAGATCGTTCTCCGCCAGTTTTCCAATCACATTCACCCGTTGATCGGCGGGGTAATCCGCGCGCGCAATCTGCACTTCGCCGGAATACCGCTTGTACCGTTCATTGTCCATCGTAATCGTACCCCGAGGCCGTTCACCCGTATTTTTTGGTGCTATGGCTTGGCCAATTTGTGCAAATTCTCTCGACTCTTGCACTCGGGCGAGCCCGCTTGGCGAATCCACACGAACGGTAAACAATTGATGGTACAATGGCTTGTTTTCTTCCGCAAAAGTCACTGGCAGGCGGACGACGCCATCTTTTTGACTGTCAAAAATCAGTTCGAGCTGTCTGTCTGATATGCGTAAATCCCCTAGATAAACAGCATCCATCTGATAAGTTTTAACCAAATCCATATACTGCGCGTAAGGCGTAGCATACCTGTGATGTTCTAGTGTCGGCAGACCTTCAAAGATAGGCCCGCGTTTTTCCAAATCGCCCGCTATAAAAGCCAGTATTTTTCCCTCTGCTTCGCGAATGCGCTGGTTCAATTGACCAAAAAAAGCTTTGTCCAGGCCTGTTTCAGGCCTTGGGTAAAAGTTGTGCATGTAAAAGCTTTTCTGAACAGGCTGCCTTTCACCTAAAATTGTTGACGCATTAAACGTGAGGGCCACCTCTTTTAATTCATCCGCAAGACTTTGAGCATCAAACCCAAAGTCTAAACGGAGATTGTCTAAATGCAATTGTTCAGCTAATTCAGCGAGAGAGCCGGCCTCAAAACGGTCCAGCGTATAAGGCGAGACATCCGCCATTATCGAGAAGTCCCGTGCATGTAGCCAGTCGCACATCCTCTGCACATCCTGGATATAGCTGCCGGAGACTTCTTCGCCAATATGGAGCGAAGTAAACACCGGTACCTTTCGACCAGCCAATTTTTCAAGGAAAGCTTGCTGCTGTTCGAAAACTGAGACATAGACCGAGACGCCGAAATTATTGGACATTGGTTAAATCTTCTTCCTTAATCACTAAACGGGTAATAATAAAACCGGCTGCGTAAGAAATCAGTAAACCAATTCCGTAATGCAGCATCGAGCTTGCCCCTTGCATGAGCGGAAGCGCCACCCAGCCTGAAGGTCCCCAAGCACCAGCCGTTACACCCATCAGCATCACGTAAGCGCCTCCAAAACCAGCACCGAGTCCTGCTGTAATAAACGGTTTACCTAGAGGAAGGGTAACCCCATAAATCAGCGGTTCTCCAATTCCTAAGATGCCTGCTGGAAGACCACCCGAGATGACTCCTTTCATACGCTGATCGCCCATTTTTTTGGCAATCATATAAATGGCGATCGCTGCACCTACTTGACCCGCTCCTGCCATTGCAAGCACTGGGAACAAGCTGACTCCGCCTAAGGTCTCTAACTGGATAGCATAAATCGGAATTAATCCATGATGCAAACCAAGAAGAACCATCGGCAAGAAGACGGCAGCTAAAACGTAGCCTGATAAAACACTGACAACAGGGTTTTCTGAACCAATAAAGATACTTAGGAAGCGAACTAACCAGTCGGACAAGATTCCAGAAACTGGCATAACGATAAATACCATGATGAGTCCAGCAATAAGTAAAGTAATCACAGGGGTAACCATAATATCTAATACATCTGGTACACGTTTACGGATAAATCGCTCGATTTGCGCTAAAATCCAAACGCCAATAATAACACCAATAATTCCACCTTTACCTGTGGTTAAAATGGAGTTTAGCGGTTCT
>CAZKSU010000031.1:0-14838 GCA_964555455.1 uncultured Carnobacteriaceae bacterium | reverse complement strand
GGTGCTGTAGAGGTGTCTAGTAAAGATAAAGGAGGCAGATCGTAATCCTCATCTTCATCATCTGACACAAAATTGATGGTTAATTCTTCCATATCCTCCGAATCTTCTGTACTTTCTTTTTCAACAGCCGCCTTTTCCGTCGGCGTTGGAGTAATATCTCCCACCGGCAGCGAAGTTTGTTTCATTCCTTCTATCGGAACCGGTTCTCTTCTTTCACGTTCTTTGACTTCTTCTTCCTTATTCGGTTCTTTAGCTGCTTCTATCACAGGTTTTTTCGTTTTCTTCTTCTCTTTTTTATCTTTCTCATCAAATTGAATATTGTTTTGAATAGAATGTTTCAGCTTCACAAAGAAGTCTCTTATCCCTTCAAAAACAAAGACAACTCCTTCTTTGATGTTTTTAAACAAAGTGCTGTAAGAAAAGTTGCCAATACTCATGATGCCTACAAAAATAAAGAAAAAGATTAAAAAATAGGTGCCGATATTGGCAAATAAAAAATAGCTTAACGCATAAAGCACGGCGCCTATCATACCCCCTCCTAGAGCCAGACTAACTTGTCCCGGCTGGAAAAGGTTGGGAAAGCGCCGAAAGGTAGCCGATATAATATTAACATCTGCTTCCATAATAGGTTCAAATAATTGCATGTGCAACCATACCAACAGGGCACTATAAATTAAAAGGCCTCCTAAAAAGCGATTCGTTCTAATGGTTGGATGCTGGCCTAAAAAGATATAATGTGCACCTAATATCATGCCAAAAACAGAAAAAAGCTGGAAAGTTTCTCCCACAAAAAAGCGAATCATATTGGCAAAGAATCTGCCTACAAAACCAAATTCGCCCATTGCCAGAATGCTGATAAAAATAAGAATGATTCCAATGACTTCTATGGAATAGCCTTTTTTCTTTTTTCGTGTTCGTTTTCTCGTTTTACTCATACGAATCTCCTTACTCTCTGTCCAAACTCTTTTTTCATTATAGCATGAATGTTCGGTTATTTTTAGCTCTAATTGGATAGATTCTTTCAAGCTTATATCAATTCTTTGACCCTTTCTTTCAAATACCTGTAGAATAAAAGAAAAGAAGTAAGAGAGGTGTAAAGAATGTCCTCATTATTCGGAGACTTTTTTAATAGGGAAAAAGATGACCGCGGTGCAGGCACATTGGAATATATAAATGAGAAGCCAGAAGATCAGGAACCATTGAAAATAAGAGCCACTGTCTCTGGCCGAGTTCAAGGGGTCGGCTTCAGGTACTCAACCTATTATCTTGCAGAGCAATTGGATGTCAAAGGCATTGTGCAAAATAAAGACGATGGAACAGTGTATGTAGAAGCTGTAGCAGATGAAGATGCGATGGAGCTGTTCATCCGCGAATTAGTCAGAGGCCCTGCACCGAGTGCGGTTGTAGATAAAGTAACGGTTGAATATGATGATTCGATTCAGGATTATACCAGTTTTTCTCAAGACCGTTGAAAAAATTGCCGTCTTCATGTATCATTGAACAAGTCAATATTTGAATAAGATAGGATGAAAAATGTGAAGACTCGCAAAATAACAACAAGAGCAAAGAAATTTATATTAACCGGAGGATTGCTGACAGCCGTACTTTTTCTGTCTGGTTGTATGCGATTTGACCAAGAAACTGGTGCACCGCAAGGAACGTTATCTGAGCTGATTTACAGATTTCTGATTGTTCCGCTTGGCGGTTTGCTGGATGTTTTAGCTGACTTTATCGGCAGTTACGGCATTGCAATTATCGTATTTACGATTGCTTTCCGTCTCCTTTTACTGCCTTTCACGTTAAAGCAGCAAAAAAGTACAATCGAACAGCAAGTCAAAATGTCAACAGTTCAGCCCGTTACGAAAGAAATTCAAGAAGAAATTAAAGCAACGGACGATCCCGCAGAACAACAAGCTTTGAATATGGAACTCATGGAAATTTACCGCGAGAATAATATTAGTATTGCTGGTCAGCTGACAGGCTGTTTACCGCTGCTATTGCAAATGCCCATATTCGTAGCGATGCTTCAAGTGTTGCGTGGTTCAGAAGCCATCTCTCAAGCGTCATTTTTAGGAATGAACCTTGGAGAAAGAAGTATCCTTTTAGCATTGGCCACTGCTCTCGTTTACTATATTCAATCGCGAATGATGATTTCATCAATGCCTGCTGAGCAGCAAAAAGCAGCGGGTGCGACAATGTATATCACGCCCGTGATGATGGGTATGATCGGCTTTTCAAGTCCCGCAGGAGTTTCTCTTTACTGGGCGATTTCTGGTGTATTTAGTTTAGGACAGCAAATCTTTAATAACTATTACTATAAGCCAAAAATTCAAGCAGAAGTAAAAGAAGAACTAGGCGACTTGGATGTCATCGAACGTAAAAGAAATAAAAAACCTCGAAAAGACGTCACTCCAAAAAAGAATATTCAAGTTGACGAAGGCAAAAAACGCCAAGCCAAACACAATCGAAAGAGAAATGCTGGTAAACAGCAAAGCAGTCGAAAAAGAAACAGAAAAAATTAAGACAGGATGTTGGGAATGCAGCTTAAACTGCATTCCTTTTTTTATTTGTCCGGCCCATCCGCACGCAAAATGTGCCGTTATAATAAATAGGGAGTTCAACAAATAAAAAGATGGTGTCAACCGCTGCATCAGCAGCGACTAACACCATCTTTTGATCTTTACTTACTAAAATTACAAGTCTTCTTCCGAAATGGGCAGTGATACCCGGAATACTGAACCGTGATCCAATTGGCTGTCTACGGATACGCGTCCCTCATAGGCTTCGACTAATTCTTTTACAATAGGCAAACCTAAACCAGTCCCGCCTTTTTCTCGGCTTCGCGCCTTATCCACACGATAAAACCGATTAAATATTTTCTGCTGATCTTCTTCAGATAACCCTGCACCGAAGTCTTGAATCGCGACATTCACTTCTTTGTTATAGATACTTAAAGAAATGTGCACTTCTTTCCGATCAAATGAGTATTTCACAGCATTGTCGAGGATATTGACGAAAACTTGCTCCAGATGGTTTCTGTACATATTGACACTGGGCTGGCCAGTAATTTCATTGTCAACGGTAAAGACAAATTCCGGATAAAGCATTTTGAAATTGACCACCAGCTGGTTAATCAGTTCAACAATATTTGTCTTTTCATTTTTATAATAAATATCCACATCTCGTGCACGGGATAAATCTAACATTTCTTGCACCAATGTCTTCATGCGCTTCGTTTCCTGCAGAGAAGCTTCAATTGATTCTTCTAAAATCTGCGGGTCATTTTTCCCCCAGCGATTCAACATCTGCAGATGCCCTTCTACCACAGCCACTGGCGTCCGCAGCTCATGAGAAACATCTTCGACGAATTCTGTCTGGTTTTTGATGTTTGACTGCATCAGATCAACCATCTCATTATACGTTCTGGCTAATTTTGAAAACTCATTATTGCTTGTGCCTTCATGCAGACGAACTTCAGATTCAGGATTTTCTCGAATGGATTCCATAGCCATAGTCAGGTTGGTAATCGGTTTAACAAAGGAATTCACCAATACCCATCCAATAGCTGCACTAAAGAGCAGCGCAATCAATCCAATAATAAGAATTGAGCTAATGAGATCATCATTCATCACATGGTAGCCTTCAAGTGTTTGAACGACTTGTACGTATCCAATCAAGTTATCGTTATAATTGGAATAAATCGGATCATTTACCGCTAAAGCTACACCATAGGGTCCACTCAGCTGGGTGACTCGTCTTTCTTCTGTTGGATAAAATTGAAAATCGATCTCATCCGTCTCTAGAATCACTTTTTCATTGATATCATAAACCTTTACGACGACTCCGCCCTTTGTTAAGGAAACGGGCGGAGTAAACTCCTCCGTGCGTTCTACATAATGCTTGGGAGAAGGAATGGGACCTACTTCGATTTCTGGTTCTTCTAACATGAACTCGGTCGTATCTGGCGTCAGAGGATAATAATGATTGCTAAAGCGCTCGACCAGCTCATCAGATATCTCAACAATTTCTTCTTCTTCATTCTCAAGCATGACTCGCTGAAAAGTATTGAGTAAGATATAAGAAAAAATAGCGTACGTCAGAAATATAACTCCCATAGTTAATAGGGTCCAACGAACGCGAATCGTTGAACCCTCATTTTGATTCTTTTTCAGGAATTTCATCATGTGCGCATCACATACCCCATTCCTCGTACCGTCTGAATGTAGCTATCACCATTTGGTTTGTCTAGTTTATTACGCAAGTAACGAATATAGACGTCTACAATGTTGGTTTCAATTTCTTTTTCGTATTCCCAAACGCTGTTTAAAAGTGTTTCACGCGAAAGAACAACATTCAGATTACTCATTAATTCAACGAGTAATTCATATTCGCGTTTTGTGAGTTCAATAATCTCATCCCCGCGGCGGACCACGCGATTTTCTTTTTCAATCACCAAGTCACGATATTTTAAAGTCGTTTGCTGCACACGGTTTTTCTCATTCTCAATATTGATGCGACGACTTAATGCACGAATACGTGCAAGCAATTCTTCAATTTCAAAAGGTTTTGTAATATAGTCGTCGGCTCCGTGATCAAAACCGGAAACTTGGTCAATAGTTGAGTCACGAGCTGTCATCATCATAATTGGGATATTGCTGTGCTGACGAATCCGACGAGCGACATCTAATCCGTTCAGTTCAGGCAACATTAAATCAAGCAAAATTAAATCAAATTCTTTATCTTCGTCTAATGCCGCTTCCAGCCCAGAACGTCCATCATAATGAACTTCTGTTTCCATCCCTTCGTGCTGTAATTCTAACTCGACAAAGCGAGCGAGGTTTTTTTCATCTTCGATAATTAATACTTTTTGCATTTCGCGCCCTCCATAGATAAACTCTTTTAATTAAAATCATCTGAATCTATACTCATTTAGTACACCTATCATAGCATACTTTGAGCCTTTAAGTGAACAATCGATTCATGGATTTCTCACAATCAGTGTAATATTATCATAGTTTTATAATATTTAACACAGAAAAAACGAGTATTTCTCTAAATATGAGAAATACTCATTTTCCCTTCCTGGTTTTACACAGGTTTTTATTTATTCTTGTTGTTCTTCGCCTTCGTTGCCATACCAGTCAAAATGATAAACGCCTTCTTTGTCTACACGCTCATAAGTATGCGCTCCAAAGTAATCACGCTGTGCTTGAATGATGTTTGCTGGCAATCTTTCTGATCGGTAAGAATCGTAATATGAAATAGCCGAAGAGAAAGCGGGCACAGGAATACCCGATTGGATCGACAAGCCTACGATGTCGCGTACAGACTGCTGATATTTTTCCGCGACTTCTCTAAAGTAGTCATTTAAAAGCAGATTCGGCAAGTCGGCATTTTCTTCGTAAGCATTGGTAATGTCTTGCAAGAAACGAGCGCGAATAATACATCCTGCACGCCAGATTTTCGCAATTTCACCGTATTGTAAATTCCAGTCGTATTCCTCTGAAGCCATACGCATCTGGGAAAATCCTTGCGCGTAGCTCATGATTTTACTGAAATATAAAGCTTGACGAAGTTCTTCAATCACTTCATCCCGGTCAATATTCAGCTCTTTTGTCTCCGGTTTGGCTATCACTTTGCTGGCTTCCACACGCTCTTCTTTCATTGCTGAAATATAGCGAGCAAATACCGCCTCAGTAACTGTCGGGAGAGGTGTGCCTAAATCAAGAGCATTTTGCGACGTCCATTTTCCTGTCCCTTTGTTCCCCGCACGGTCTAAAATGATATCGACGACGTGTTTTCCGGTAGCTTCATCAATTTTTGTCAAGGCATCCGCCGTAATTTCGATTAAGAAACTGTCGAGCTCTCCTTCATTCCACTCTTTGAAGATCTCAGCAATTTCGTCATTCGACAGATTCAATAATTCACGCATGATATGGTAAGATTCTGCGATTAACTGCATATCCCCATATTCAATACCGTTATGAATCATTTTGACATAATGGCCAGCGCCATTTGGCCCAATATAAGCGACACAAGGATCGCCGTCTGCTGGTGCTTTTGCTGAAATCTGTTCTAAGATCGGCGCGACTAAGTCATAAGCTTCCTTTTGCCCGCCCGGCATGATGGAAGGACCTTTCAGCGCTCCTTCTTCCCCGCCCGACACGCCTGTACCGATAAAGTTAATCCCAGACTCGGCTAATTCTTCATTTCGGCGCATCGTGTCTTTAAAGAAGGTATTCCCTCCATCAATTAAGACATCACCTTTATCTAACAGCGGTAAAATTTGTTGAATCACCGCATCTGTTCCTGGTCCAGCCTGAACCATTAAAAAGATTCGTCGAGGAACTTCAATTGAATCCACAAAATCTTCAACCGTTGTTTGCAAATGCAGATTTTTATCTGGATTTTCTTCTATGACTGCTTCAGCTTTAGAAGTTGTTCGATTATAAATCGAGACAGAATAACCGCGGCTCTCAATGTTTAAGGCCAAGTTTTTTCCCATAACGGCCATTCCAATGACGCCAATTTCTTGTTTAGTCAAAATAATCTCTCCTTTTTCTTTTAGTGCAAGTAAATCATATCAAATTTAAGATCCAAATGAAAAGATTTCTGAAAAATTCTTGACAAGAATTCCTAAGTCACTTACAATTCAAGATGAAAAAAGAAAAGGTGGTCTGCATGTCAAGAAACAAGAAAAAAAATCAAATGGCTAAATTTGTGATTGTTTTAGTGGTTATTGCAATGGTATTGCCACTATTTGCTGCGCTCTTAACGATATAATAATGAGAGGTGTGCTGAATGTTTTGCATTCAGCGCACTTTTTTTATTTGTTTATAAGCAATTCTTTCGCTGCTTGAAGAGCTCCACTTGTCGTTTCACTTCCCGACAGCATACGAGCAATTTCTTCTACACGCTCTTCTTCTTCTAGAATGACTGCTTCAGTCGTTGTATGGGTTTCCAGCTGCGCTTTTTTCACATATAAGTGATTGTCTGCAATGGCCGCAACCTGAGGCAGATGCGTGATACAGAGGACTTGAGAATGTGTAGAGATCGCATAAATTTTCTCAGCGATCGCTTGTGCCACCCGTCCGCTTACACCCGTATCAATCTCATCGAATATAATACTTGTGATTCCCTGGGATTGGGCAAAGATCGTCTTCATGGCCAGCATAATACGTGAAAGTTCCCCTCCGGAAGCAATCTTTGTCAGAGGCTTTAACGGCTCCCCTGGGTTAGTTGAAATGAAAAACTCGATGCGATCCAATCCATCCGCATTCGCTGACTCGCTTGTCAGCTCATCCATCTCTTCATGAAAGCGCACCACAAAGTTCACTTTGTCCATATAGAGAGCCTTTAATTGCTCATGAATCGCTTTTTCTAAAGAAAGAGCAATTTTACGCCGTTTCCCTGAAATGGTCCGTCCTTTTTCTACAAGCTGTTTCTCAAGTTTTACGAGTTTATTTTCAAGCTCTTCTTTTGATTCTGTCCGGTTTTCAATCTCTGCTAGTTCTGCCATTGATTCTTCATAAAACGCTAAAATGTCGTTCACCGAATGGCCATATTTTCTCTTCAATTGCTGGATTAGGTTTAAACGACTGGCGATTTCGTTTAAGCGTTCTTCATCGTATTCTTGCTGATCGAGTTGATTGTAAATTGAACTGGCAACTTCTTGCAGCTGGAAAAACGTGTTGGTCAGCTCCTCTGAAATTTCACGGAGCTCCTGATCCACTTCCGCGATATTTTCCATTTCATCCATCGCTTTGCCTACAAGCTCTAAACCGCTCGGCTCGCCTTCTTGGAGAACTTGGTAGCTGGCCGTTAAAGCTTCCATAATACTTTGAAAATTAGCTAAACGGCGTTCTTCTTCTTCCAATTCCTCTTCCTCACCCGGCAGCAAATTGGCTTCCGCAATTTCATCCGTTTGGAAGCGCAAAATATCGAGTTTTTGCGCAATTTCTTGCTCTTTGTTTTGCCAGTCTCTGTATCTTTTTTTGGTGGTTCGGTACTCTTTATAGGCTTTTTGGTAGTCCTCTTTCAGCGGCTGAATCTCCTCCGCTCCAAAATAATCAAGCAAATCAATGTGATTATCTGTTCGCATGAGCTCTTGATGTTCATTTTGACCATGAATATCAATTAAATAAGTGCCAATCTCTTTCAGTAAACCAATGGTGACAATCGAACCGTTTATCCGGCAGACACTGCGCCCATTTTGGTAAATTTCCCGTTGAATGATCAAAAGTTCTGCATCAAATTCAATGGCTTCTTCTTCAAAGAGTTTTTTCAGTTTCTGGTTACTGGGTGTTTTAAAATGGCCTTCAAGCACACATTTTTTAGTCCCATGACGGACGTAGTTGGATGAACCGCGGCCGCCAGCCAGTAAACCGACCGCATCAATGATAATTGATTTTCCAGCACCCGTTTCTCCGGTCAGAACCGTCATCCCTTGTTTGAAATCAAGCGATATGTCTTCGATAATGGCGAAATTATGAATGTGTAATTCATGTAACACGATTTCCCCTCCTTCATCCATCCTTTTACTTACGCTGCTGTTTGTTTTTTTCTTCGGCTCTTTTTAGAACGTTCTGAATGTTTTCTTCTTTAAGATTAGAACTCGCTGCGTTTTTTTTCAGATGCACAAGGAATTCAATATTCCCTTTCGTTCCTGTGATGGGTGACAAGCCTAAATTCAACACTCCAAAAGAAGTTTCTTCGGCGAAATTTAAAATATGCTCCAATACTGCCCGGTAAACCGCGAAATCTTTCACGATTCCGCCTTCTCCTACATCTTTGCGTGCCGCTTCAAATTGGGGTTTAATCAGTGCCACCACTTCACCGCCCTCTTCAAGAATTGGATATAAAGGAGGCAAAATGAGCTCCAGGGAAATAAAAGAAACATCAATCGTTGCGAAATCGGGTTTTCCTTCTTTAAAATCTTCCGGGACACTGTATCTGAAATTGGTCTGCTCCATGACAACGACCTGTTCATGGTTGCGCAGCTCCCATGCTAGCTGATTTGTGCCTACATCTAAAGCATAAACCAGCTTAGCGCCATTTTGTAAAGAAACATCCGTAAAGCCGCCCGTGGAAGCCCCGATGTCCAGAACAATTTTGTCCGTTAAATCAAGCCCAAACAGCCGAACCGCTTCTTCTAATTTCAAACCGCCGCGGCTGACATATTTTTTCTCCTGGCCCTTAATATACAGAACCGTATCGGCTGGCAGTTTCTCACCAGCCGTTAACACTTTTATTTCCTTTGAAGTGAAAACCTTCCCTGCTAGAATATGAGCTAAAGCTTCGCCTTGGCTCTCCACTAAGCCTTGTTCCATCAGCAATTCATCTGCGCGTTTCTTTTTCACTTACTGATACTCCTCAAGAGACAAAATATTTACAAAATCAAAAAGCAAAGCTGGCTGGAATAGCTCTTCTAAATCAGATATGGCGCGAATCGCTTCTTGTGCCTGAGCCAAGCGATTATCTAATGCTGCAAAGGCTCCTTCTAATCCAAGCAAAGACGGATAAGTGCTCTTGCCAAGAGCGGCATCAGTCGCCACACCTTTACCCAGCTCTTCTTCTGTACCCACTACATCTAAAATATCGTCGCGAATTTGATAAGCAATCCCGACTTCATCCGCGAATAAAGCTAGCTGCGCTAGAACTTCATCTGATTTCTCAGCGATGATACCGCCCGAAAGAGTTGCCATTTTAATCAAGGCCCCCGTTTTTCGAAGATGGATACTTTCAATTTCTTCTAAAGAAAGATCCGCGTCTTCCCCATCAATATCCGCTTGCTGACCGCCGATCATACCAGTATATCCCGACGTTTGGGCGAGTATTCTTGAAAGCTGGATTTTAATTTCAGCTGGCAAGTTGCCTAAAGTAATCACTTCAAAAGCTAAAGTCTGCAGAGCATCGCCTGCTAAAATGGCTGTCGCTTCATTAAACTGGATATGGTTGGTTGGTTTTCCTCGACGCAGTTCATCATCGTCCATTGCAGGCAGATCATCGTGTACTAAAGAATACGTATGAATCATTTCTAAAGCAGCGGCCGCCGGAAAACCTTGTTCCACCTCTTCACCGAAAGCTTCCAGCACGGCTAATAGTAAAAGAGGACGTAATCTCTTGCCCCCTGCACTGAGTGAATAATTCATCGATTCTTCCAGTTCCGTTCCGCTCACTGAATCGATATGGCCGAGTAAATAGGCCTCGAAAGCCTCTAGATGGGTTTCTCTGAATGAGGCAAAGGTTTTATCTGTAGCTGTCATTTACGCATCTCCTTCTTTAAACAGTTCTTCATCGCCATTTTCCGTAACAATTTTCGCTAAAGACTCCTCAGCATCTTGCAGGGTCTTTTTTAGTTTCCGGCTTAAAGTGATGCCTTCTTGAAATTTATTAAGGGCTTCTTCTAACGGAACATCCCCTTGCTCTAATTTTTCTACAATTTTTTCAAGTTCATTTAAAGACTCATCAAATGTTTTTTCTTGTTCTGCCATTTATTCTGTCTCCTTTTTCTTCAACTCTTTTATTTCAGTCGTGAGTTCTCCGTCATTCAACGTGACTTGCAACGTATCTCCAGCCTTTACATCATCTACTGATCGGATAATCTGGTCTTCTTTTTCAACGACTGCATACCCACGGGCCAGAATTTTAAGGGGCGATAAATGCTCCAAAGCCTGAATCGCTTGAGTCACTTTGAAGTTTTTCTGCTGCAGAGTATTCGCTAAACTTTTTTCCAGTTTTTGGGTCAAATAGTCGATTCTAGTCTTTTGTTCTCTTACATAAGGCTGAATCGGATAGCCTTTCAGCCGCTGTGTCAGCAAGTCGGTTTGCTGATGATTGTTTTTTAAGACAGCTTCCATCCGGCTGATTAACTGGCTTTCTAACTGATCAACATTCTGCAAGTACCCGTCATATAGCCTTTCAGGCTGCCGGAAAATAACTGAATCGGAAACTTTTGACAGCTGGCCGGACAGATATTGAATCTTTGCCTGAAACGCTCGCAGCAATCGCTGGCTGTAAGCCTCGATTTTCAATATTTCTTCGGTCAGAACCGGCACCGCTAATTCTGCTGCTGCTGTAGGTGTAGGCGCGCGCAGATCAGCCACTAAATCGGTCAGCGTTGTATCTGTTTCGTGGCCGACAGAAGAGATAACCGGGGTTCTAGCCGCAGCAATTGCCCGCACAACTTTTTCTTCGTTAAAAGAAAATAGGTCTTCAAAAGAGCCCCCGCCCCGTCCAATGATTAAGACATCAAAATTCCCCATCGCTTCGGCATGTTTAATATTCCCCACAATGGAATCCGCGGACTGATTGCCTTGGACGACCGTTGGAAATAAAACCACTTCAGCAATCGGATAGCGGCGCTTAACCGTGGTCAAGATATCTTGAATGACTGCTCCGCTTGGACTGGTAATCACACCAATGCGTTTTGGATACTTAGGAATCGGCTTTTTTAAATCGGGAGAAAATAAGCCTTCTTTTGTCAACGCTTCTTTTGTCTGTTCATAAGCTAGATAAAGAGCCCCTAAACCATCCGGCTGCATCGATTGCACGATAATCTGGTGGTATCCGCCGGCTTCGTAAACGGCTACGCGCCCTGTGACCAGCACGCTCATCCCATTTTCAGGTTCAAATCTCACATGGCGTGCATCATTTGGAAAAAGAACGGCTGAAAGAATAGACTGTTCATCTTTTAATTTAAAATATTGAATACCTGTCCGTCTCGGATTATAGTTGGAAATTTCACCTTTCAAATACACTCTGTCTAAGTAAGGATCCACCTTGAATTTTTTCGAAATATACTTTGTTAATTGTGAAACCGTTAAATACTGTTCCACGCGATCACTCCCATCTTTTCAGCCCTCTATAAAAGCCTTCAATTAAAAAAGAAGCCTAATCTAGGCTTCTTTTGCGTCTAAAATTCCTTGAAGCACTCCATTAACAAATTTACTGGCCTTTTCGTTATTAAAAGACTTTGTCAGTTCAACTGCTTCATTTATGACAATATTTGGACTGATGTCCTCGTCAAAATACAATTCATACGCAGCAATGCGCAAAATTAATAAATTCGTTAAATCAATTCTTTGTATGGACCAATCGGTTAAATGTTCATCAATTTGCTGATCCAAATATTTTCTGTTTTCCATTACACCAGAAACTACTTTTGTCAGGTAATTTAATAAGTCTTCCACAGCTTCATCTTCTAACTCTTGGTCTGGAAAGTTTAAGCGTAATGCTTCTGCGTTATCCAGCTTGTCCAGCTCTTCCTCTGACTCTTCAAGAGGATAGCGAATGGCAAAAGCAATCGCTTCTTCGACTGATTTACGAGGGTTTTGAGTGAGTTGAAATAAAGCTTGAAAGGCTTTTATACGAATATTTCGTCTTACTGTTTTCACTAATAAACTTCTCCTAAATCTAAGTCACTGGCTTGTAGGACATCAATTGTTGAGACTTGCTCCGGAACGATTCCTACAATGTGGATGTTCACTTCGTCTAAGTCAACATCTGTCATGTGGTAGACTTGTTCTTTTACATTCATCTGAATGTCTCGCGCGACTTTCGGGACATTTACCCCATATTTAAAATAGCAGTAAACATCAGCCGACGAGCCCCATTCATCTGCTGTAAGAGAGACGCCTTTTGAGAGGTCGCTGCGTCCGAACATCGAGCGAATATCACTTGATAAGTTTTTTTGCATGCCATAAACACCCTCTACTTCAAGCGTGGCAATGCCGATAATCACTTCTAACACATCCGCAGAAACTTTAATTTCTCCAAGTGGATTGTTTTTACTTGATGTTTCAATCATACTTTTTCCTCCTTAAACACTCATTAAGCACGTGAACTATATGAGCCGTCTTCCGTGTTGACTTCTAAAACATCGCCAACGTTGATGAACAATGGGACGGTAATGACTGCTCCAGTTTCCAGTTTTGCTGTTTTTGAGCCTCCGCTTTGTGTATCTCCACGCAGACCCGGCTCTGTTTCAACTACTTCTAAATTAACTTTTGCTGGCAGTTGAACCCCGATAACTTCTCCTTCATAGCGCTGAACATCAATTTCCATTCCGTCTTTCATAAATTTCAGCTCATCTTCAATTTGAGCGGTCGGAATGCCAAACTGCTCATAAGTTTCAACATCCATAAACATATGCATGCCATCTTCTTCATATAAATACTGCATAGTATTGGTGTCAATGTGAGCCGTCTCTAATTTTTCAGCGGCTTTAAACGTTATTTCTTGGTTAGCCCCCGTACGCAGGTTTTTCAGCTTTGAACGAACAAAAGCCTGGCCTTTTCCTGGTTTAACATGTTGGAACTCTAAAACACGCCAAATCTGATCATTATATAAAATCGTTTGGCCTCTTTTCAAATCATTGGATGAAATCATACAATCACCTTTCATTTTCCTATTTTCGTTTTTTATTCTACCATGAATGGTTCTGGAATCCTAAAATCACAAGCTGATTTAAATAATGATTAAATCTTTCTGAGAAGTCATAAGATTCACATTGCCATCTTCTTTAATCACTAGGTCATCTTCAATTCTTACCCCGCCAAGTCCTGCAATATAGATGCCAGGCTCATTGGTTACAATGTTATTTTCGACTAATTTGTCTTCATTGCGGTAACTGATAGACGGCCCTTCATGGACTTCTAAACCAAGCCCGTGTCCGGTTGTGTGACCAAACTGCTCGCCGTACCCTTTTTCTGTGATGTAATCGCGGGCAACTGCATCAAGCTCAGCCCCTGTCATTCCAGCTTTTGCCACTTCAGTGACTCGGCGGTTTGCTTCTTGGACAATGGCGTAAATTTCTTTTAATTTTTCACCAGGGTCTCCAACCGCAAAAGTGCGGGTCATATCTGAGGCGTAGCCTTCGTAATAGCAGCCAAAGTCAATCGTGACCATGTCGCCTTCTTCGATTACTTTATTGCTTGCGACTCCGTGAGGCATAGCGGAGCGGACCCCACTTGCTACGATTGTATCAAAAGATACTCCGGTTGCTCCTAGATTACGCATGTAAAAGTCTAATTCATTTGCTACTTCAATTTCTGTCATTCCTGGTTTAATGAAACCAAGTATGTAATTGTAAGCTTTCTCAGCGATATTGACTGCTTTTTGAATAATCTCAATTTCTTCTTCAGATTTTACTTCACGTAATTTTTCAACGATACCTGAAGTTGGAACAAGTTCGCATGGAATCATGTCATTGATTTTTTGGTAGGTAGCATAGGTAATGTTTTCTTCCTCGAAACCTAATTGTTCCATCTGATCTTCTTTTACAATATTTGCGACTTCATTGTATATAAGTCCTTCATTTTGAACAATAGTAAAACCTTTTGCTTGCTCTGCTGCTTGTTCCGTATAGCGGAAGTCTGTCACAAAGTAAGCCTCATCTTTTGTTACAACGATTAAGCCGGTTGTTCCAGTGAAATTGGCTAAATAACGAACGTTGTACATATTTGTAACGAGCAGCGCATCCACTCCATAATCAGTTAATTTGTTTTGAACATTCTCAATTCGGTTCATGTTGTTCACCTTTCTAACTCTAAATTCCTCTTTACACTATTTTCTATTATATCAAATTGAAACGGATAAATATAGAGAAGCTTCGAGATTAAATTCATTCCTTCTCAATCGCATCAAACGCTTGAATCACTGCGTTGCGAAAACCATGTTCTTCTAGTGCGGCTACTCCTTTGATGGTTGTTCCGCCAGGAGAAGTTACTTTATCTTTCATAACACCAGGGTGCTCTCCTGTTTCCAAGTGCATTTTCCCAGTGCCGCTCATCATCTGGCTGGCTAAGGTGTAGGCGTCCGTTCGTGAAAGGCCATATT
>CAZKSU010000030.1:0-15050 GCA_964555455.1 uncultured Carnobacteriaceae bacterium | reverse complement strand
AACGGAACTAGTAGCTACCTCGTGATGAAAACAGGTAGTTGCCAATAGGGGCGGTCTAATAGGCTGTCCCTGTTTTTTTATGTAAATGTCCAGGGCGATAGCCGGTAGATAGAAGCTTTGAGAATATTTTGAAACCGCTGCATGTTATGGTATAGTGAGAAGTGAAAACAGAATAAATGGGGAGCTTAATAGGCTGAGAAAGGTAAGACCTGACCTGTAACCTGATCTAGATAATGCTAGCGTAGGGAATTGACTAGACCATTCAGTGAAATGGACTGGATAATTATGATGCACACAACGCTCTCTGGGTCTCCCGGAGGGCATTTTTTTTGGAAAGGAGGCTTTTGGAAAATTAGCTTATCCTTATCAGCAGTAAACTCTTCATTTGTTCATCATTACATAAAAGGGAGTTTATTATGCAAACAAATCAACGAGTGCAAGTTTTATTGGAAGTCGCTTTATTTGCCGTTATTGCTTTAATTTTAGATCTTTTTATACCTGCTTTAGGACCAGTGAAAATTGATGTCAAAATGCTGCCGATTGTTATTGTCGCTTTAAGGAGAGGAGCAGGACCAGGGATTCTTTCTGGTTTACTCTGGGGTCTGCTGCAAGTGGTAGTCGGCGACGCCACCATTCTGACTGTCTTTCAGTTCTTTTTAGAGTATTTTGTTGCTTTTGCGATGATTGGTTTTGCTGGGTTTGTTTCAAAACCGCTGCAGGAGTTGCTCCATGGAGAACCGGAAGCTTACCGTAGACAAAGCCTTTGGGCGGTGCTCGGTTTAGTTATTGGCTCGTCAACCCGCTATCTGATTCACTTCATTGCCGGCTTTGTTTTCTGGGGAGCTTATGCGCCAGCAGGGCAGGGAGCTGTGCTGTATTCTTTTATTGTGAATGGAACCGCCTTTCTGACTGAAACAGGCACTGTACTTCTTGCGTTACTCTTACTGACCAAGTATTACCAGAAGCTGATACGAGTAGATACTTTCTCCTTAAGCAGAAGCTACAGCTAAATATTATGGAAAAAGCTCTTTTTGCGCAGCAAGGCCTGTGTTAAAAAGAGCTTCTTTTCTCTTTTGTGATTATCCGTGTATAATAGATAAGGGAAAATAAATGAAATGTAGAAGGAGTTTTTAAAAATGCCATTACAATTAGTTGCAATTGATTTAGATGCTACTTTGCTGCGGGATGATAAGTCCTATGATAAGGAACGCTTCAGTCAGATCGTCCATACATTAGTCGATGAAGGGATTACTGTGGCTATCGCAAGCGGGAACGATGTAGAAAAAATAAAAAGCTATATGCCTGAAGAGCTTTTAGATAAAATTTATCTCGCTGGCGACAACGGAAATGATGTTGAACGCGCAGGAGAACATATTCACACCAATTTTTTCAGCTTCAAAGCCTTAAAGCAAATTTCTGAGTTGGTCGATGCGGATGATGAGTTGCAAATGGTCGTAAATACCCAAGATGCGACGTATTCCGAGTACATTTATGAAGAGGATAAAGACTATATTAGCATCTATTATGATGAAGTGAATATCCTTGATTCCTATGACGAGCTGCCAGAAGGAGCACAGCCCATTAAGAGTGCGATTCTGTCGGCTAAAACATTGGATGAAACAAAAGAAGTTCTCCGACAGATCAGAGAAGAGATTGAAGGCGTCACTTCAGTGACTTCAGGCGGCGGCTGGCTTGATGTGTATGATGAAGCAGGCGGAAAAGGCTCGGCTGTCGAATGGATTCAAAAAGAAAAAGGGATTTCTATTGAAGAAACGATGGCCTTTGGCGACAGTTTAAACGACAGCAGCATGATGGAATTTGCGAAATACTCGGTTGCGATGGAAAATGCAGATGATGAATTCAAAGAGCTCTGTACATATGAAATCGGCCATAATGAAGAACAAGCGGTTTTAGATATCCTCGAACAATATATTGAAACAGGGAATCTTCGTTTTATGGAGGACTATAAAAAGTAGGAGTCTTGGGTGACTGTCTATAAAACCGCGCAATACTTTTAGAAACGATTCATGAGTTATGTTACCATTAGGGGTACGAAATTTTAAATAGATAGTTGGAGAGAGATATGGATTCTACATTTAATTTAATCAAAACGGTACTGCCTTATTTTAAAAAGTACCGACGTGTTTTAGTGCTTGATCTGCTCGCTGCCTCATTGACTACCGTAGCCGGTTTTGTTTTGCCTTTGATATTAAGCGAGTTTACAGATTTAGGAATTGCCGGCACTTTGACTTGGTCAGTCGTAGGTTCTTTAAGTGTGACGTATGCCGTCTTAAAGATTATTGAAATTATCGCTCGTTATTTTATGACCAATATCGGGCACCGAATGGGCGCGATGATTGAAACGGATATGCGAAGTGACCTGTACGATCATTTAATGTCCTTGCCGACGAGCTACTATAATGATACAAAAGTCGGGCAGATTATGACGCGCGTGACTAATGATTTAGCAGACATCACGGAGTTTGCCCACCATGCACCGGAAGAATTTTTTATTGTAACGATTCAAGCTGCCGTGTCGCTTGTGGTCTTAGGAAGCATCGATCTTCCTTTGACTTTCCTTATTTTCTTATTGCTGCCGATGATGTTTTTCTTTTCAAGAAAAAACCGTACAAGCATGAAAGAAGAACAAATGAATCAGCGCCGGCAGGTCGGAGATTTGAATGCCGGCATTGAAGACAGCCTGTCCGGTATTCGAGTCGTTAAAAGTTTCGCCAATGAACCGACTGAAATCGATAAGTTCGAGGGAGGAAACCAAAATTTCCTCGCAATTAAAAAGGATTTCTACATAGCGATGGCTTCTTTTACCTCAACGACTTCCTTGTTTGAAGGTTTGATGTATTTAGTCGTACTTGTATTCGGCGGATGGGGAATTATTAATAACCGGTTTGACCCAGCGAATTTAATTGTCTTTATCATGTATATCAACATGCTGGTCACCAGTTTACGCCGCCTGATTCAATTTATTGAACAGTTCCAAAAAGGAATTACGGGTATTGAACGCTTTGACGAAATTATGAAGACGGAATCTGAACTCGTTGAAAAGCCGGATGCGCTGGAACTGGCCGATGTTGAAGGTGCGATTGTCTTTGACCATGTGACGTTTAAGTATTCGCCTGAGTCGGCTTCTGTTCTAGAGGATATCTCCTTTCAAGTAGAGCCGGGTGAAAAAGTGGCTTTTGTCGGGCCTAGTGGAGCTGGTAAGTCGACGATCATTAATTTAATTCCGCGTTTCTACGATGTAACGGACGGAGCTATTTACGTCGACGGCAAAGACATACGCGATTTAACTTTTGAATCCTTGCGTGAAAATATTGGAATCGTCCAGCAAGATGTCTATTTGTTTGCGGGGACGATTGCAGATAATATTCGCTACGGAAAACTGGATGCCACCGATGAAGAAGTTCGCTATGCAGCAGAACTAGCGGGCGCTACCGAGTTTATTGATGCTTTGCCGGAAGGCTTCCATACAGACATCGGTTCTCGAGGCGTACGTCTTTCAGGAGGACAAAAACAGCGCATTTCCATAGCGCGTGTCTTTTTGAAAAATCCGCAGATTTTAATCTTGGATGAGGCAACATCTGCTTTAGATAATGCAAGTGAGATTATTATTCAGGAATCCTTGGATAAGCTGGCAGAAGGGCGCACAACGATTACTATCGCCCACCGTCTAACGACCATTGAAGAAAGCGACCGGATCTATGTCATCGATGAAGGGAAGATTATTGAAGTCGGCAGCCATGAAAAACTGATGGCAGATAAAGGACAATACTACAAACTGTATACACGCTTATAAAAGGAGAAGAGCGACAGGCCATGGAGCCTGTCGTTTTTTCTTTTTTAAAAAACATGAATTCAGGTATAATGAGTAACTATAGACAAAAAAGCGGCAGGATGAAAAGCAACCAGGAGGAATAAAAGATGAAAAAATTGAGCAACCGTTTATTAAACACATACGATCATTCTTTATCCACAGCGGGCATCGATGGCGAACGCATCGCTCATAGGCTGGGGGAGTTAAGTGAAATAGGAAAGCTTGCTTCCGGTGGGGTGACCCGGTACGGTTATACCAAAGAAGAGCAGGCAGCTTTAGACTTGGCACAGGCTTGGTTAGAAGAAGCAGGGGCAGAAATAGAAATAGACGGCGCGGGAAACATGATCGGCCATATTCAGGGGCAATCAAATGAGAAAACGTATGCATCCGGCTCCCATTTAGATACTGTGCCTAATGGCGGGCACTTTGATGGAACAGTCGGTGTATTAACGGCTATTGAAGTGGCGCAAGCCTGGAAAGATGCAGGCTATACGCCTCCTTTTCAGTATGATATTATTATCTTCCGGGAAGAAGAAGGCTCTCAGTTTAACACGGGAGTTCTCGGCAGTTCAGCTTTTATGGGCCTGCAGGCAGAGGAAACACTTGCTTCTCTTAAAGCAGCCAGCACTGGCCTTCCTTTTGAGACGATGTTAAAACAAAATGGTCTATCGCTGGCTTCTTTTATTACGGCTAAAAAGAATCGGAAATATGAGCTGTATCTGGAAACACATATTGAGCAAGGA
The DNA here is from genome assembly GCA_964555455.1 of uncultured Carnobacteriaceae bacterium. Classification (GTDB taxonomy): domain Bacteria; phylum Bacillota; class Bacilli; order Lactobacillales; family Carnobacteriaceae_A; genus Atopostipes. The sequence goes on along the minus strand of CAZKSU010000030.1, from coordinate 10,475 downwards.
AGACGGCTTGAAAATGCGAATCAGCCAGTAGGTGTAGTATCCGGAATTGCCGGCTTAGCCAACATCACTTTCACCTTTACAGGGGAAAGCAACCATGCCGGGAACACGCCGATGAATGACCGGCTGGATCCATTAGTGGCGGCGGGTCGGTTTATTTATGAAATAAGCCAGTTACCCGGCCAAGTGAGCGATTCAGCTGTCGCCACGGTCGGGAAAATGACTGTCTATCCGAATGGTTCAAATGTAATCGCTGAACAAGTTGAAGTCATTGTGGATATACGGGATATTGATTTGCAAAAGCGGCTTGAGCTGGAGCAGCTCATTATTGACTCTGCAACTGCCATAGCAAAAGAACAAGGAATTTTGCTGGCGTACAGTCAGACAACGAATGTAGAGCCCGTGGCTATGGATGAAGAATTGCAAGCTGATTTAAAAGCAATGATTAAAAAGATGACCCAAAAAGAAGCGTTGGTTCTACCCAGCGGAGCCGGTCATGATGCGATGAATCTGGCTGCTGAGTATCCAGTGGCGATGCTGTTTATCAAAAGCCATAGAGGGATCAGTCACCATCCCGATGAATGGAGCGATTTAGCGGATATTGTAATGGGTGTGCATGTCAGCAAACAGTTTCTAGAAGAAAGAATGCGGATGTAAAAAGTATCGGTTCTTTGTTGAAAGATTTTTTGCAGGTATCCTAAAAAAACAGATTCCTGTTACTACTGGGTAAAAAGGGGCGGTTCTATGCGTGTGCTTAAAGGAATGCTGATTTCACTGAGTCTTTTACAATATATTTCGCTGCCTTCTTTTTGGCAGACCAATTTTTACTGGTTTTTTCTGTGGATTCTTGCTTTTCAAATCTTATGGTTTTATTTGGAAAAACCTGTCTATAGAAAATACTGGTTAGGTGTTTTGGCTCTGCTGGCTTATATCAATATCCTTTTCCTGCCTGCGTTTCCTCTGCTGATGAGCGCCCTTTATATGATGGCTGTCAGAGAAGAACTTTCACGAAAAGAAACTCTCATCTTTTCAGGCGGCTTCTTCCTCATATTGGCCGGTCTCTGGACGTTTATAAGCGGATGGCCGACCTGTCAGGTGTTTCTTCTGTTAGTGGCTGTGATGGGACTGACCTTCTATAGCGTAGAACAGGCACTGGAGATAAAAAAGAACAAACAGCAATATTACAACTACTTACTCCAGAAAAATGAAATGGAAGAAAAAACGGAATGGCTGAAAGCGCAGATGGAGTCGATGGAAGAAGTTTACACGCTAAATGAAAGAAACCGAATCTCCCGGGATTTGCACGATTCAATCGGCCATACCTTATCAACCATTGTGATTCAGCTGGCGGCTATTGAACAATTGACCAAAGAAAAAGCACCGGAAGCATCGGCTATGCTTGCCGAACTTCACACTTTTACTAAGAAAGGTTTAGCGAATGTCCGAGAAGTGATTCATGCCATGAAACCGGCGAAATCGGATTCGGTCGCTTTTATTGAGCAACTAAATCGACTCATGAATGAATTTGAGAAAAATAACGAGCTCCAAATTTATTTTAACCAAAACAAACAATTATGGCCTTTGAGCGAAGCACAGGAACAAACCATCTTTCGGGCCATCCAGGAATTTTTGGTGAACACGGTCAAACACAGCCAAGCAGATGAAGTCCGTATTCAAAATCACTTCACCAGCACTTCACTTATTTTGACGATGCAAGATAATGGGGAAGGAACAGACAAAATCCTTCCAAAAATGGGATTAACGGGGATGAAAGAACGAGCGAAATTAATTGGCGGGAAAGTGCATATTCAGTCTTCGAAAGCCGCAGGATTTAGAGTGCGCATTGTCATGCCGAAGGGAGGAGTGCCAGATGTCTGAGAGGAAAATAAAAGTGTTGCTGGCGGACGACGAACAATTGATCAGAAGCGGTCTGGCGATACTGCTCAATCAGTATGCAGAGATTGCAGTAGTGGGCCAGGCGGCTAATGGCGAAGAAGCGGCAGCATTTTGTGCAGAAAATGCAGTAGATCTTGTTTTAATGGATATACGTATGCCGGAAGTGAATGGGATAGAGGGGACGAAGCGCATTAAATCCTCTCATCCCGAGATTAAAGTGCTTGTCTTAACGACTTTTCAAGATGCAGAATACATCTCACAAGCGATGCGGCTGGGAGCATCAGGCTACTTGCTGAAAGACAGCAGCAGTGAAGAGATCTACGAATCCATTAAAATCGTTATGAATGATAACCTCGTTTTTGACGGCAGCCTCGGCAGCGAACTCGTTTCTTTGGGGGATTTCTCTCAAACAAATACTTTTGAAGCTGCGGCTTATGATCTGTCTGAGAAAGAAGTGACTCTTATCCAGTGTGTCGCCAGCGGCTTGAGCAATCAGGAAATTGCCGATCAGCTCTTTCTATCGCATGGCACCATCAAAAACAACATCAGTGCCATTTTAAGTAAATTGGAGCTGCGTGACCGGACCCAGCTGGCGATATTTGCTTTTGAAAAAGGCCTGATGAAATAAAAGAGCGATTTTTATGCTTTAGTCTGCAGAGAGGGGCTAAAGCTTTTTTTGTATGCAAAAAGATGACTTCAGTCACGAATAATCGTTACTCAGGTGAATAGTCAGCGGTTCATGTAATTGATAGAATAGAGGTAAGAAAACACGGGAGGCGAGAACATGAGTTATGTAGAAATACGCAATCTTTATAAAACCTATGGCGACCAGACAGTGTTGGAAAATGTGTCTTTTGAAATTGAAAAGGGAGAACGCTTCGGGCTTATCGGGCCCAATGGTGCAGGTAAATCCACTCTCATTGATGTGATGACCGGCTTAACCCCTTTGCAATCTGGAGAAATTACAATTGACAATAAAAAAGTGCCCAAAGATATTGTGGGAATTCGTGAAAAAATCGGCTTGGTCCCTCAAGAGATTGCTTTGATGCAAGAATTAAATGCACCTGCGAACTTAGAATATTTCGGCGGTTTATATGGTTTGTCTGGTCAGACATTAAAAAACCGCATCCAAGAGGCTTTGGAAATTGTTGGTTTGGAAAACCAGCAGAAGAAAGCAGTTAAAACTTTTTCTGGAGGCATGCAGAGGCGCTTGAATCTAGCGGCCGGTATTTTACATCGTCCGGAGTTCCTTATCTTGGATGAACCGACCGTGGGTGTCGATCCTCAGTCGCGAAACAAAATCTTCGAATTTATCCAATATATGAATGAAGAGTATAAGACAACCGTTTTATATACGTCTCATTATATGGAGGAAGTAGAAGCTTTATGCGAACGACTCTTTATTTTAGACAATGGGGAGCAAGTGGGGTACGGCTCGCAAGAAGACATTAAGCAGCTTGTCCAAGCTCACGCCAAATGGCTGATTGAAGTTGAACAATTGCCGCTGAATATCGAGGAAGAGCTACAAAATCAGCTAAACGGAATCGAGCAGGTCTTCGCAGAAAACAAACAAATTCATCTGATTGTTGATCCGCTTGAGTTCAAGACGCAGGAGCTGATGCACTTTATCGCGGCGCATCAGTTGGCACTCATTACCTTAAAAAAAGAAGAGTTAAGTTTAGAGGAAGCTTTCTTGCAATTGACAGGGAAGACGCTCAGAGATTAAGGAGGAAGCAGTATGGGCAAGTTTTGGATTTATTTAAAAACGAATCTGCGAGCAGATTTAAAGCAAGGGCATATCATTGCCGGAATCTTTTTATTCCTTCCGCTGTTTTTCTCTTTACTGATGGGTTTTTCTTACAGCTCAGCCTTTGTTCCGGATGTGTCTATGGAGCCTATCCAAGTCAGTGTAAAAAATGAGGATAGGGGAAAGACGGGCGATTTGTTTGTCAATATGCTTTCAAATAAAGACATGGAAGAGTATATTCAAGTAACAGCAGAAGCGGATGCCGATTTTCACCTGCTGATTCATCCGGAGTATAGTGAAGCCATAGATGAGACATTCATGACGATTGTGACCAAAGAAAATAGTTCTTCATCCGAAGAAATGATACTGAAGCAGTTGATTATGGAGTGGCAGCAGGCTCTTGTTGACGAAGAACAGCTCATATTTGAGGTAGCCCGCATAGATAATCCGCAAACGATACAAGGTCTTCAGCAGTCGTTAGAAAATATTGCCGCTATGGATTTGGATGCTGTTTTTTCAACAGAAACCTACCATTCGCAAACTGCTTTAACGAGTAATCAGTTCACTTCTGTCACAGGTATTATGTTTGCTTTATTTCTCTCTTTATCTGGTGGAGTAGGTATGAGTACGAATAAAGAACTAAAAGGAGTCCGTAAACGACTGGGCGTTGTACCGTTCACGCCCAAGGAAGCTATACTATTCGAAATAGGAGCCAATACAATCACTTATACGCTGCTCATCAGTTTATACCTTCTGATTTGGCGTTTCATCGATATAGAAACCTTTACCGGAAATCCGCTGGTTTATCTCTTTTGGATACTCGTTTATACCCTATTTTTCCAAGCCATGAACTCGGCGCTCCAGCATTTGGTGCCGGATAAGCTTTCGAACGTGTTTTTCCAGCTGATCTTTATGCTTTATATGCTCTTTGGTTTCTTGCCGCTCGATCGTATGATAGGCGGAGAATTAGGGGAATTTTTCAATCAAAACTTTGTCCGGAGAATATTCAATCAGCCTTTCTATGATTTTATATTGACACAAGACTTTACACAAAACCTCGCCATCGCTTTTGGCCTACTGGCTGTTACTTCAGTGATGATCTGGTTAACTGTTGTTTATAAAAGAAGAAGGGAGCTGCAGCCCGCATGAAAACCTTACGCCTGACCTGGTTTCACCTGAAGCGAATTATTCTGAAAAACTGGGGCTTATTAACCATGACATTTATTTTTCCAGTGATCATCATTTTTTCATTTCTCTTTATTATGGGCTCCGATTCGAATCGGATGACCGAACAAGAGCAAGCGGTCATTAACTATTCAGACTTTGTGGCCGAAAAAGTGGAGCCTCATTTAAGTGATACTTCTCAAAGCTATTTTAAGGCCCCTTCTGCGGATGTATATGAGCAATTGGATCAAATTGAAGTATCCATGGTTTATGAGATACCAGAAGGTTTTCCGTACGCAAAGGAAACCATCGCTGTGTACAGCTTAAACGGAACGAACAGAGATCCTCTGTTTGAATCTGAATTTTTAAGTGTTTTAACGGATGAAATGCTGAATGAGGCTTATGCGCAAGCCAATATTTCTTTTGAAGCCAGTGAAGTTGCAGAACCAGCAGTGGAATCTGATTTTGTTTCTTTGAATGAACAGATGGCCTTTGTGCTTTTTATGATTTTGTTCTTTATGGGGTATTCCACTGGTATTGTTAGCGGTGATTTATCAAAAATGCGCAAAGAAGGTTTGCTGACTCGCAGTCTCATTTCAAACACGTACAGCTGGCAAATCTTAGGAAGTGTCTTGGGCGCCTATATGATTTATAATGTTTTCTCCTCCTTGTTGATTGTGATTCTGGCCTCGGCGTTATTTAACCTTCCTCTTACAAATGGTGTATTGCTCGTCAGTCTGATTCTAGCAATGGGAGTTTTCGTCACAGGTCTTACCATGCTGTTATTTCGGCTCTTTAAAAATGAGACCTTGGTTCAAATGTTAGGATTTATATTGATTATGATTTTAGTCTTTATCCCGCTATTTGCAGAAGCAATCGAAGTGATTTCATTCGTTCAATATTTATCGCCTTATTACTGGGTGTTTGACTCGATTGATACGGGGCAAGTGCTGCCAAATGTATTTGTCATCCTACTGTATGGTCTCTTACTTTTCACAGCAGGCAGTTTTAAAGTCGAGCGCTTAGCAAAAGTATAAATAAATAGATTAAAAGTTACTAATCACTCACTTGTTGATTCCAATATCGGCAAGTGAGTTTTTTAGCATAGAAAGTATAGAATCCGAACGTTCTTCCTTTTTTAAATGAATTAGCAGTTCTTATATAAAAATAAACCGAATAATTTTAGTTTTTTTACTATTTTTTTTCGATTTTAACTTGTAATGCGAACATAATTCTTTATAATGGAATAGTATTGAAATTAAAAACGAACATTTAGAGGAGATAGACGATGAAACGGAAGTTTATTCTTGATACAGATACAGCTGGAGATGACACGACAGCTATCTTAACTGCCTTGCATTATTTTCATGTAGAAGGTCTGACAATAGTGAGCGGAAATATTGCTTTTGACCAGCAAGTAGAAAATGCACTATATACGCTTGAGGTGGCGAACCCAGATTATTATGTCCCTGTCTATAAAGGACATAGAGATCCTATTATGACTTTAGAGGGAACAAAACATACCACAGAGGAAAGAATCTTCGCAAATGACGGGATGGGGAATTCCCATTTTCCTAAAGCACAGCAGAGACCTGAGGGCACACATGCTGTAGATTTTATCATTGAAACAATCAAAAATAATCCAGGTGAAATTGAAATACTGGCTATCGGACCACTGACGAATATTGCGATGGCGATTAAAAGAGATCCATCTATTATAAAAGAAATTAAGTATCTGTGGATAATGGGCGGTGTGAATCATGCTCCAGGCAATATACGCGCAGTGGCTGAGTTTAACTTCAATACCGATCCAGAAGCAGCAAAGATTGTTTTGCACTCAGGTCTAGAGATGACGATGGTCACTTGGGATGCTTGTTTGAACTATGGTGTCTTATACGACGAAGATTTAGAGAAAGTAGCGGCTCTAAACACACCAGCTTCGAAATTTTTCTTTGATGTGAATTTACATGTGAAAGAGTTTGAGGCTAAAAAACGGAATATTGATGGTGTCACCTGTCCCGACTCTTTAGCTGCTGTTGTAGCCGCCAATGAAGACTTGATGACGGAATGTAGCTCTTATTATGTAGATATTGAATTATACAGCCCTCTTACTCGAGGATATAATATTGTAGATATTGAAGGTGACTTGGGCCAGAAGCCGAATGTACGCATTTGCGAAGTAATAGACACGGAAGGCTTTAAAGAATCGATACTTGACGTTTTAGGCAGCATTAAATAAAAAAAGGAGATGTTCAAAAATGAACTTTAAAAAATTAATTTTAAGTACAGTTACTGTTGCAGGTGTTTTGCTTGCTGGCTGTCAAGGTCAAGCTAAAGAAGAAAATGCCGAAAGTGTTTCAAACGGTGAAGCAAGTACAGGCTTTAAAGTAGGAATGGTAACCGACCAGAATGGTGTGGATGACCGTTCGTTTAATCAAAGTGCCTGGGAAGGGTTGGAGGATTGGGCAGAAAGCCATAATTACTCAGAAGATCATATTCAATATTTCCAATCGGGTGACCAAAGCAACTACATTCCTCACTTAAATACAGCTACTCATGATAATTATGACCTCGTTTATGCTATCGGCTATACTCTAGAAGAAGCATTGACTGAAGTAGCTCGTCAAAACCCCGAACAAAAATATGGCATGCTGGATGGCTATGTTGACTTGCCAAATGTTGTGTCTATTTCATTCGCGGACAATGAAGCGGCTTATTTAGCTGGAATGGCAGCTGCTTTTACTTCTGAGACAGAGCATATTGGTTTTATAGGCGGTCAAAGAACACCGAATATCGAAAAATTCCATGCCGGTTATGAAGCTGGTGCCTTATCTGTAAATCCAGATATCCAAATAGATGCACAATATATTGAAACATATTCAGACGCTGGAGTAGCTCAACAAGCAGCTAGTGCAATGTACGCTAATGACGTAGATGTTATCTTCCATGCAGCTGGGAATGCAGGAAATGGTGTAAACACAGAAGCACGCAACCGATTAGAGTCGGGTGCAAGTGAAAACATTTGGGTGATTGGTGTCGATCGAGACCAATCCGCTGAAGGGGAGTGGAATGGCGGCAACTTTATGCTGACTTCAACATTAAAGGAATTAGGCCGGGCGGCAGAAAATGAAGCGAATGATACGATGAACAACGAGTTTCATGGTGGAGAGCTCATCGTCAGTGATTTAGCAAGCGGCGGGGTAGGGATTGTTAAAACTCATCTTGCCGAAGATGTAAAAGCAGCCATCGAAGAAGCAGAACAACAGATCATCGCTGGTGAAATTGAAGTGCCAGAAACTATTGAGGCTCAGTAGAAAGTCTTATAAATAGAAATAAAAAACCCCTCGTTCAATTGAACGAGGGGTTTTGCTTTTAAGGTTGATTAGATTTTGTTAATGTTTGCTGCTTGTGGTCCACGGTCACCTTGTTCGATATCAAAAGTAACGTTTTGACCTTCGTCTAAAGTTTTGAAACCTTCATCTTGAATAGCTGAGAAATGTGCGAAAACATCTTCTCCGCCTTGTTGTTCGATGAATCCAAAACCTTTGTCTGCGTTAAACCATTTTACTGTACCATTATTCATGTGTATATCCTCCATGTGCTATTTGCACGTTTTATTTATAATAAGTTATTTCGAAAAAGTAACAGGAAATTTTAAATACACAATGAGTTTAAGCATGATGATTTAACTAACCAATTATTTTTGTTCACAAATTACTACGAAAGTAAATATACCACGTGTTGGAAACAATGTAAAGCTTTTATTGAAATATTCTCAATTTAACCTTATCTTTTTTTCTTTTCAAGGAATAAAGTAGAGGTTCATTTCTGCCAGAGTCTGGTACAATGAAGCAGATGAATATCTCTGAAAGGATGAAGAAATATATGGAATTAGGGGTACACGACTTAGTCACGTTGAACAAAGGCGAAACACCAGAAGAGGGGTATGAGCGAACAAAGCATTTTGTTAAAGAAATTGAGCAGATGAACTACAAACGGTATTGGTTTGCGGAACATCATAATTCAAAAGGCCATGCGAGTTCTTCGCCTGAATTAATGGCCGCTTATATGTCTGCGATTACGGAGAATCTGCGTTTTGGCACGGGCGGTACGATGATTATGCATTATTCGCCTTTAAAAATTGCGGAAAACTTTAAAACTTTGACCACATTAGCACCGGATCGTATCGATCTTGGCTTAGGACGCGCACCAGGAGGAGGGCCAGATGAGATTGTAGCCTTAGCCCAAGGAAAACCCGATCCTTTTGATGATCAGTATGACAAGATTGAAATTATTTTAAAGTATTTGCTCGATGAAGAAGCACCGGGTATTTTCGGCAAATCCGATGCGGTTCCTTATAAGACCGAATCTTTAGTCGAACCATGGATGCTGGGGTCTTCGGGGCAGTCCGCTTTGAAGTCAGCCCAAATGGGACTGGGTTATAGTTTTGCAAAATTTTTTGGGATTGAAACCGATCCAGATGTGTTTCAGCTGTATCGCGATCAATTTGAACCTAGCAAATTCTTTAAGCAGCCATCCGTTATGGTAAGCTATCAAATTGTCGTTGCAGATTCTAAAGAAGAAGCGGATTACCTGGCAAAGCCGATTGAGCTCGCGCAGATTGCGCTGGTCCGCGGACAGCTAATAAAGAATATGAATCCGGAAGATGTAAAGGACTATGAGTTTTCTGAAGCTGAAAAGAATTATCTAGACGAACACTATAAGAAGCGGTTTCTCATTAAAGGAACAGCCGATCATGTAGAAAACATTCTAACTGAAGAGCAGGAGCAGCTAGGCATTGATGAAGTGATGGTTTATGCTCCAATATATGATCATGAAGCACGTGTCAACTCCTATAAGCATTTAGCAAAAATGTTTAATAAAATTTAGTGAAAGAAAGAGGCCGAGTCAATCGGCCTCTTAATTTTTTCTGAAGAGTCTTGAAAAAGTTACAATTAAATCTTTTTTTTATGGTAAGCTAGGTCAGCAGAAACGTTAAAAAGGAGAGGATTCTTTGGAAAATATACGAGCAATGAACCTGAGACGTTGGGGCTATCCTGCGCTCATTCTTTTAGTGCTACTTTATTTACTTTTTGGACAAGTACCATTGTCTTTGCACAGTGCACATTTCCGAGCGGTGTTATTCATTATCGGTCTGGTCATAATAGGTATCGAAATTGGGAACTATTATATAAAGTTTTATACCAATCAAGTGACTGCGCCGCCTGCTAGCACGAAAATTCTTACGGCTATAGGAGCTATTCCGATACTCATCACACTAGGCATTACAGCAGTGAATATATTTAATGGACCTGTTTTCCGCGCTGATGATTATTCGCAGCTTATCCAAGTGGAAGAAAAATCTTTTGAGAATGATTACCCAGAGATTGATTTAAATCAGATTCCTTTGATGGACAGGGACACTGCGCAACGCTTAGGAGATCGTCAATTAGGATCAATGAACGAATATGTCTCGCAATTTGTGACTTCTGATGCCTACACTCAAATTAATATCGATGGGCAGCCTTATCGTGTAACCCCTTTGGAATATGCAAGCTTTATCCGATGGTTTAATAATCGCGATTCAGGGATCCCTGCTTATTTGCTAGTCGATATGGTGAGCGGAGATGTTGAAGTAGTAGAAGTCGAAGGCGGTATGAAATATACCGAT